>NZ_JACJEW010000069.1:0-21256 GCF_014164315.1 Pseudoalteromonas sp. SG44-1 | reverse complement strand
TTAGCTCTGTTGTTTTTAAGCGATTCATAAGATCACAAAACACCATGAATGTTCCCTCGCTTCCCACATTTTTTAATACTATTAGTTCATTGATATATAAAGGCTAATTCTGGGGATACTTTAGGCTTTAACCCCATTTCCTCACAAAATTCTTTCGCCGTGATGTGCTTTAACTCATCAGCAAATTTAATCATTTGTAGGTGAAGCTCAGCCGTGTACTGGTTACGAGGTGCTTCAGCAAAAGCCTGTTTTATTTGCTTGAAAATCGCTTTATTAGACATTGATAAGGATTAGATTTTAACCATTAAGCTAAATTAGCTAATTTAGCAATGATATGCAAAGACTATCGTCAGAGGGTCTCACTAGCGGCTATTTTATGATCGTGAATAAATGGCGTTTTTCTTTTTGCCTTTAATCAAATAGGAGTTCAATCACTGCAATTTTGCTTATTTTAATGAAAGCCATAACTAAAGCATCAAACTAAAGCGTTTTAGTTTTGATACAAAGCTTGGTAGTTTTTGTCTTTGTAAACAGGCTAAAAACTCTTCTTGCGTCATGGGTGGCTTTTTCAATGAACTTCGTTGCTGTTGAGCGGCTTTTACGCAAGCGCTACTATCTAATTCGAACATATCACATAAGAATTCATCAGGGTGGATCGCTGTTAAACCGAGCGGCTCAAGTTCTTGTGTTGGGAAATCTTTTAAATTAAAAGTAATAATCGATTCTGCTTGGCCTTTAATGGCTGCTGCAACTACATGTCTATCATCTTGGTCGGGTAAGCATAGTCCGTTAATTAAAGGCTCATAGCCTTCAACTAAACAATCAGGAACGTTAGCATTCATGAGCGTTTTGATTCTTTCAAGTGCTTTATGCTCAATACTTGGGTTGTTCTTAAGTAGGTTACGAGTCCATTCATCATGTATTTGCTCTGTCCATCGAGCTCGGAATAAACCTGTATTGGCTAAGTACATCAAATAGCTACGAAGTGGAGCAGGGTACATAACACATGCATCTAAGATTACCGTATATGATGACATTAGTAGCCCATATCCATTTCTTGATCTAATGCAGATAATTCAGCAAGTGATGCTAAACGCTGCTCTTCTAGGCGTTGTTTATATTGCATAAGATCGGCAAAAGCGACTTTCCTTCGATTCCCCGTGCGAGTAAATGGGATTTCTTGTGAATCAAGGAGTTTTATAAATGTTGGGCGTGACATATTCAGCATATCAGCACCTTCTTGCGTTGTTAGCTCAGCATGAATAGGGGTGATGCTAACGGAGTTACCTTGCCCTAATTGAGTAAGCACTTCGATCATCATATTTAATGCGCTTGCAGGAATCGTTACTTCATGAGATTTACCTAGTTGATCAACCACATTAATTCTTTGCGCCTCGCCATTGGCTTGTATAACAGCTGATAGCTCTTGGCTACCAAGCTTAGCGAGTGCTATTTCTTCAGCGCTGGGTAATTTAGTAGCTGTGTTCATTTTTTCTCTCTTACTATTTTCGAGTGCAAATTGTACAATGCGGTGAGTATCCGAAATATTCGCAATAAAGTCAACATTCGAAATATTCGAAAATAAAAACTAAATACGATAAACAGCATCAACCTGCTTGTAACTCGACGCTGTTACCTAAAACACATTAAAATAACTAATTCTCATTTCACAAGTAATAAAAGGCAATTAATGCGCTTTTTTTGTGCCTGAAACTCTGTTAGCTTAAGTAACACATTATTTTCTAAGGGATTAGTTATGCGTTTACTCACCACTCTGTGTTTTGTTAGCTTTTTTGTTTTTAGTTCACAAAATACCTTTGCACAATCTAACACTAAACAACAAAGTACAGATTACTCTGTGCACACGCATACATTTAAATCGGCTGTTTTAAATGAAGAGCGCACAGTTACAGTGCAATTACCAAAGAGCTATCAAGCTGAGCCAAATAAGGTATACCCTGTTATATATCGCCTAGATGGAGCGGGTAATATACCGCTTGCCAGTGCTGTTATTGAGCGTTTACAAAATGATAATCGTGCGCCTGAGGTTATTATTGTCGCTATTGAAAACACTAATCGACTTAGAGATATGTATCCTACCGTGAACAAGGAGCCACAGGGCCCAGTTGGTGAAGGGGGCGGTGCTGATAAGTTTTTAGCGTTCTTTGAACAAGAGCTCATTCCTTTAGTTAATAAGAATTATCGTACGCATAATTATAAAGTGATTTCTGGCGCATCTGCGGGTGGTGTATTTGCGTTATATGCGTTGCAGGCCAAATCTGAGTTATTCCAAGCGCATATTGCTTATAGCCCTGCAGTTTGGTGGAACTATGGCGCATCGGTAAAAAGCACAAAGTCGTTTATAGCTAAAACGAAAGAGCTTAACAGTTACGTTTACATCAATATTGGCGAAGAAGCCGGCATCATGCGCGAAAGGTACGATGAATTGCAGCAAGCTATACAATCGCATAAAGTGCAGGGGCTACGCTTCTTTAGTGATGCGTTTGATGGTGTGTCGCATAACCTGACTTCCGTTGCTGGGGCATTTAATGCCTATCACAACTTATTTTTACCTAAACAAATGCCAATCAGTGCTTTAACTGACGATGTAGCGTCTATTGATGCTTATTATCAAAACTTATCTCAACAATGGGGTGAGCAGATATCGCCCCCAGATCGCGCTGTTAGATCACTCGGTTATAACTTAACGGGCAGCAAGCAGTTTACCCGTGCTATTGAGGTGTTTAAGTACAATATAAAAAACCACCCCAAATCAGTCGATGCGCTTTCAGCTTTATCTTATGGCTATGAAATACAAGGTGATACTCGCCAAGCTCTTGAAAAGGTGGAATCTGCTTTAGCGATTGCAGACGGCTCATACCCTTATGTAGATTACTTACAAGATACACGCATTCGGCTAGAAGCTCAGCTTAATAAAAACCTGTAATACAAGCAGGTACTTAATTTTTCGATATTTTATCGATAAAAAGTCCTATTATGCATCCAGTAGTTCTAAATGATTTTTTAAATTTTCAACGTTAAGTTATGAGCTAAGCTATCGCGACGATATTTACTCGGGGTCTGATTAAATAATTTCTTAAATGCGTAAATGTAAGCTGAATCAGAGGTATAGCCTAACTCTAATGCAATATCTTGAATCGACCTCTTTGAATCCAAAAGTTGTAAAGATAAAACGAGTCTTATATTTTGCCGCCACAATGAGAAAGATTGATTAAATTCTTTTGCGCAAACTCTCGATAAAGTGCGTTCTGATGCCCCTACTTTTTTAGCCCATTCTTTTAGCGTGAATGACAAATCAGGTTGTTGCTTGAGTTGTTTGAAAATTGCTAGCAGGCGTTTATCGGTTGGCAGTAATAATGGGATGTCATAACTATTAGCCATGACAGTTTGATCTCTGAGCACGAGTAATAAATGAGTAGTATTGGATTCTGATTGTTGGCTCATATCATTTTCAAACAAGAGCAATATGAGCTGTTTAATGAATGGAGTTACAAGGCAGGATTTAGCTTCACTTGCATACTCTACCCATACATCAGGATTAAGATAAACGGCTAAAAACTCAGTATTCGTGACTGCTACAGATTTATGAGACGTGTTTGCGGGTATGTATAGCATTGCATTGTGAGGCACGATTATGCTTTTACCACCAATGCTTGATTGTAGTAAACCTTTAAATGGGAACACTATTTGATGCCATGGGTGTGAGTGAAAATCATCAACGTAACCAGCAGGCATATGAATTGTTTTTGTTATTAGCTGTTTATGAGTATAACTTTGGATTAGCTCGTTAGCTTGCATGGTGGCGGTTTATCGATGTTTTGTGTCTGTTAGTATAAAACGCATAGCTCTGATTTGGTATATCATCGTGAGCCTCTGTTATTTAAAAGGCAAAAAAATGCATATTCACTTTATTATCCATGAGTATTTTGAAGCGCCAGGTGCATACGAAACTTGGGCTAGAATGCAGGGTTATACTATTAGTTATTCTAAGGTGTATGAAGGTAGCCCTCTGTTAGATGCGATTAAAGATATTGATATTTTAATTGTAATGGGTGGCCCTCAAAGTCCTAATACAACAATTGAACAATGCCCTTATTTTGATGCAAAAGGTGAGCAAGCCCTAATCTTAAAAGCGATTGCTGCTGGGAAAATTGTACTTGGCGTTTGTTTAGGGGCTCAGTTGATTGGTGAAGCATTAGGTGCTCATTATGAACATAGTCCTGAGCGTGAGATTGGTAAATTTCCAATTACTTTAACACCAGCAGGTTTAGTGCACCCCTTGTTTGAGCACTTCGATAAAGTGTTAGAAGTCGGTCATTGGCACAATGATATGCCGGGGCTGACACCTGATGCAAAGATCATCGCATATAGCGAGGGCTGCCCAAGGCAAATCGTTGCTTATAATGAGCGAGTATTTGGTTTTCAATGTCATATGGAGCTAACTAAAGAGGTTGTAGCCTTGCTAATTGAGCATGATGATCTTAGTGAAACTGCAAAATACCGCTTTGTTGAGGAGCCAGAAGTATTACTTGCTCATGACTATGATGCTATGAACCAAAAGATCTATTTATTTTTAGATAAATTAGTAAATACCTATTAGCTCAAAAGTATGTGCTGCGCTGCCTGTTTCTATCGTTTTTCTCTAACCTGAAGTCAGATAGAGTTACTTTAGCCGTCGTGCTATGGTTTTTATCTAGCTAAATCAATGAACAACGTCGCTTCGTTCTAACTAGTGGATCGAATATTTTCATCAAAGCCATTTTTAAAACCACTAACCCCTACAGAGTAGCTAATAAACGTGCCAGAAATACAGGCTTTTTTCGTCATGGCTACAATGTATATATGGCGATATCTGTCTAGCAAAATGATTTAGGTGAAGTACCCAAAATAAGTCCTAAACTAATAAGTAAGTCAGCCGATACAGAAATACTTGAATGCAGAACAACTAAAAAAGGAACTTTTATGACAATCAATTTTAATATTCATCAAGCGGTAAGTCTTACTACCACAAATCAACCCAAAGCGCCGATAGCTCCTCAGCAGCAAGTGACAGATACTGATGCTAAAATAGAGGCTGAGGCTGAGGCAGAGCCAGAAGCGATTGCTGCATTTACTGGCGAAGCACAAAAAAGCTCACCCTATAGTGCGCTGCTTAATCCTGAAGGCTTTGATTTTAGTAATATGTCGATCAATGAATTTAAAGGGATAGTCGATGCGGTGAGAAAACTTGAGTCGGATACACAAAGAGCAAGCGGTAACACAGAAAGCCTCAGAGGAACATTTTGGGGGGATGTTATGGATGTAAAGGGCTCTCTTGAAGGGATCAACTTCCAGAACAGAGGTTTTTCTTCAAGTGATAAAATCGATATAACAGCATTTTTTGAACTTGGTGTTAAGGAAGCACAACAAATGCGAAAAGAGCACCCTCGCTCTTTTAGTAAAGTTGTTGGATATGCGCGGTCTTCTTTGTCAACGGTAGAAAAATTAACCTCAGAATCTTTTATTAAAGAATATCAAGCAAAGGCCGTTGAGTTCTTAAAAAGCCAAGATACCCCATTGATAAAAACGCAGGCCTAGCATTGGTGTGAGCTTGTATGTCTTATTTTAAAGTAAATTAGCAAAAATGAACCGGGATCAACCAAAGCCGGCAGTTGTAAAAGAGGCATACTTTGGATACGTCGCAGCTCAACTATTGACCGAAAAAAGATATTTAGCTAGAATCCGCACTATTCAATTTTATAGTTATCTGTAATGTTTTACATCTTATTCAAGAACTTTGTCAGGAGGCTTTGCTCCGCGCACTATCACGATGAAGTGTTGCTCGGAGCTTGATGTTTTCTGAATCTTCATCAGGTATAACGTGATCCCTCTAAAATAAGGGAGGGGTAGTTGTATCTGATCATTACAGAAAAAGGCCGACGATGAACTTCATCGTCGGCCTTTTTTGTTTTTGATGGTTAGAAAAAATCATAAACAAAGTTTCGATGATTCTTGAAACGAGGGGCCGGTATGTCATATACCGCCCCTCGTTTTTTTGGTGTAAAAACAATGAGTTTATTAAATTTAAAAAGTGTTACTTACCACATTGGTGATAAAGCTTTATATCAAAATGCTGAGTTTACTCTTTTAGCTGGTGAGCATGTTGGTGTAACCGGTGCAAATGGTGTAGGTAAAAGCACCCTACTTAAACTGCTTCAAGCAGAGTTATTACCTGATGAGGGCGATATTATTTGGCAACCTGCAATTAAAATTGGCTATCTTGATCAGCATGCTCAAATGAATGATTTGCTCTCGGTATATGATTATTTGCGAACAGCATTTTCTGAGCTGTATTTACTCGAAGCGCAAATGTTAGATATTTATGCTTGCTCAAAAAAAAGTACTCAGCAAAGCCAGCTTAATCGAGCTGCAATGATCCAGACAAAGTTAGAAAGTCAGTCATTTTATGTGATCGATAATAAAATTAATGCTATGGCTGAAGGGCTCGGGATCACGGCATTTGGAATGCAGACTCAACTTGCTAAATTAAGTGGTGGACAGCGTCATAAGGTGATGTTGGCGAGGATATTATTACTTTTACCTGATGTGCTTTTGTTGGATGAGCCTACTAACTATTTAGATGTTATACATATTAAGTGGCTAACAGAGTACTTAAATGAGTTTGAAGGTGCGTTTATGGTGGTTTCACACGATCAAGCCTTCTTGAATAGTATCGCAACTAATATATGCGATATAGATAGACAAACTATCCGAAAATACAAAGGTAATGTGGCAAAGTCTATGGCTCAGAAAGCCAATGATGATGCGGCTTATATTAAGCAATACCAAGCTCAAAAAAAGCATATCGATAAGTTGGAGCTGTTCATTGCAAAAAATGGAGCTGGAGTGAATGCCAGCATTGCTAATGGGCGCAAAAAACAACTAACACGTATCGAACGGCTGGTGCCTCCTAAGCAAAATAAGCCAATAACGTTTATGTTTAGAAGCTCAACCTCTAATGCGCAAGAGATGCTTAAAACATTGGATCTGGTAATTGGTTACTCTAGGCCATTATTGCCAGCGATTTCTCTTACTATTATGCGTGGCGAAAAAGTGGTGATTACAGGTTTTAATGGTATTGGTAAATCAACGTTATTAAAAACCTTAGTCGGAGAATTAGCACCATTATCGGGAGTGATTGCATTATCACCTGTTTTGCAGTTGGGTTATTTTGAGCAAGAGTTGTATTGGTCTTATCCTGAAGCGACACCGGTAAATTTGCTCAAATCGGTGTGCGATGGGTTGGATGATAAGACCGCAAGAGAGCAGCTTGCGCGTTTTGGTGTGGCGGGGAAATTAGCAATACAGCCCATTGAATCGCTAAGTGGTGGTGAGCAAACTAAAGTAAAGCTATGTTGTTTAGCATTAAAACCGACTAATTTATTAGTGCTTGATGAACCGACAACACATTTAGATATGGAAGTAAAAGCTGCACTTAAACAAGCCTTGATGGAATACACTGGAACAGTGATTATCGTTTCACACGAGCAGAGCTTTGTTGCTGATTGGCCAGACCGAATAGTGGACATTCAATCTATTATTAATACCCAATATGCAGAAGTAGTGAAAGGTTAAATGCTATGTTATTAAAAATATTATTATTCTTTATTGCTTTTTTAGTGGGCGCGGATGAACTGATGCTAGGGCCAATCTTGATTCCAATCGGTAACGATTTAGGAGTTGAGCCAGAGCGGGTCACTTTATTTATTACAGCTTACAGTGTGGCTTTGGCAATGGTTGCACCTGTATTGGGAGCATTATCTGATCGCCATGGTCGTTTGTGGGTGCTATTACCTGCGGCATTGCTATTTGGTGCTGCGTCGATTGCGACCGGATTAGTAGATACATTTGAATGGGGATTAACGACCCGAGTACTTACAGGGCTTGCCAGTGCAGGTATGCTACCTATTGCCTTTGCAATTGCCGCTGATTCTTCAGGTGCAGATGCTGTAAAACGGATTGCTTGGGTTCAAGCTGGCCTTACTCTGGGTATGATAGCGAGCCCTGCAGTGGGAGCTATTTTAGCTGAATGGCTTTCTTGGCGCGCTGCATTTATCGTTCTTGGAGTTTGTGCTTGGTGTGTAGCTGCTTTACTTGGAATACTAGCTGCTAACAAATTACCAGTTGAAAAGGTGAGTCCACAAAACATAAGTAAAGAGCAACCTGTTAAAATATGGGCGATTCCAGGTGCGGCAGGCGCCTTGCTTGCTATGTGCTTTGGTCTCGGTGGCGGTATTGGTTTGTTTAATCTTATTGGCCAGCACTTACGTGACAGCTTAAATGTATCAATGTGGTTAGTGGGGAGCTTATATGCCATTTTGGGGGTAATAAGTGTGATTGGCAATATGTTGATGCCCCGTTTGATGCAGCGTTTTGGCAATGGACGTCAAATAATGAGAGTTGCTTTGATTGTATGTTTGCTTGTTAGTGTCGGGTTTTATTCTTATCCCACAGAGCATTGGGCTATTCTGCTTTTGTTGTTAGCGTTTTGGTCGATGGCAGGTGGGATCGGATCGCCGGCCTTACAAAGCTATATCGCTGAATTATCGGTAACTCATCGTGGCGTATTAATGTCTATGGGAATCACCATGATGCATATTGGTGTCGCTATTTGGTCTGGAATCGCAGGGTTTGCTTACAGTTTTGGAGCAATAGGAATGGTAATTCTTGCTACCTTATTATTCGGAATGGCCATTGTCGTGTTGCGCCCTATTAGCAAAGCCCAAAAGTAAGCATGATATTCGCTGGAGTTAACATAAATAAAGATCAATAAACTTAATCCAGCTCCGCTCTAAAGGGGCTGGAATTTCAAATTACTGGCTTACAGATTTTATTTTGCAACAAAGCTTGGGAACATAGCCAAATACTTTGTTTAAAAAGATTATTCTAAACATAATAATAAAAGCGCGGGATAAATCCGAGTTTACAAAAATCACAAACCTGCTCGTAATTTGTAGCTCGAAGCGCTCAGCTGTTACCTAAACTACATTTAAATCACTAATCTCTACTTAACGGGCAATAAATACGCTAAAATTGCAGGCTATTTTTAGTAATGAGCCCGCACCTTTTATGACCTCAGCCGCAAATCCTAGTAATTTCAACGAACTTGGCCTTATCCCAGAGCTAATTGCTCGATTGTCTGATCTTGAATACACCCAGCCTACGCCGATTCAGGCAAAAGCAATTCCAAGTATTTTGGCGGGCAGTGACTTAATTGCAGGGGCGAATACCGGCTCAGGTAAAACAGCAACGTTTGCATTGCCTATATTACAAAAACTCTTTTTAGAGCAAGGTGCTAAAAAAGCTGCTAGCAAAGGTAATTTTGTAACAGGGCTGATTTTAGTGCCAACGCGAGAGCTGGCAGTGCAGGTGGCTGATAGTGTTAAGTCGTATTCTGCAAATTTTAATGGCGCAATAAAAACCGTTGCGGTGTTTGGTGGTGTGTCGGTTAATACCCAAATGCAGGCACTTCGTGGCGGCGCCGATATTATCGTGGCAACCCCTGGGCGGTTACTTGATTTGATTTCAAGTAATGCGATTAAGCTCGATAGAGTCAGCACCTTAGTGCTTGATGAAGCCGATCGCTTATTAAGCTTAGGCTTTACCGAAGAGTTGGCTAGTTTATTAGCGCTTATGCCTGCTAAAAAGCAAACCATGTTGTTTTCTGCGACTTTCCCAGAGCAAGTTAAGCAATTAACCCAAGAGCTGTTAACTAATCCGGTTGAAATACAAGTTCAAAATAAAGACGAAAGCACCTTAGTACAGCGCGTATTTACGGTTAATAAAGGCGAGAAAACTACGGTTTTAGCGCATTTAATTAAACAGCAGCAATGGCGCCAAGCACTGATTTTTGTAAACGCTAAAAAAGATTGTGAGCACTTAGCCAGTAAGCTCGAAAAACGTGGCGTTAACGCGCAAGTATTCCATGGCGATAAAGGCCAAAGTGAACGTACTCGGGTAATCGAAAAGTTTAAAGATGGCGAAATAGAAGTACTAATAGCCACGGATATTGCCGCCCGTGGTTTAGATATTGCCAAACTGCCAGTAGTGATTAACTTTAACTTACCGCGTAGCCCTGCTGATTACATGCACCGCATTGGCCGAAGTGGCCGTGCTGGTGAAGTAGGTTTAGCGTTATCACTGATTGATTATGAAGACTTTCATCACTTTAAAATTATCGAAAAGAAAAACAAACTACGCCTAGAGCGTGAAGAAGTAACAGGCTTTGCCGTAAACCAAGCCAACCTTGATGCCGCCGAGGCGCTTAAAAATGACAAGCCAATGGCCAAGCCTGAAGGTACTGGTAAGAAAAAGAACAGAAATAAAGCCGATGATATAGATGATGTATGGAGCGGCTGGCGAGGCAAAGGTAAGTAATGCCAAAATAGTTAAATACATAAGCATAAGTGGGTAAGCTACTGTTGCTTATGTATGGCCTTTAATTGCTGGAGTTCTTTACATCTGCTAATGCAAAAAGTTATTATTAGCGTTTATTGACGAAACATTGCATTTAAGGTGAGTAGTAGACCTTGGCTTCATTTCCTTTTCAAACCTTAGCACAAGCCGTTGAGACTTATTATGGTGAGCTTGTAAAACACATTCGCTTGCGTGCGGGTTCTGTTGACGTTGCAGAGGAAGTCGTTCAGGAAACATGGCTACGTGCTGTTAATACGCATATTGAGTTACCCAGTAACCCAAAAGCTTACTTATATCGCATGGCTAGTAATCTGCTGGTAGATCAATTTCGTCAACAACAAACAGCCCAGCAGTGGCAAGCGCAAATAGTGTCGCCTCAAGAGCAAAGGCAATGTGAGCAAGTGGCTTGCCCTTCCCCTACACATACTGATGTATTAATTTCTAAACAACAACTGGCTGTATTAGAGCAGGCCATAGCCGAATTACCAGACAAATGCCGAGAAGTATTTATACTGTATCGCAGGCAAGGACTAACAATGCGAGAAATATCGCAGATATTGGGTATCAGTATTAAAACGGTTGAAAAGCACATTGCAAAAGCTATGGTTCATTGTCGTCAATGCTTGCGAGAGGCGGGGCGACAGGTTTGAGTTTTTTTATTTATTCACCCATTTTAACGATTTTTAACTACGCATTTATCAAGTTGGTCAACCAAGTAAAAGTTATTTTTATAATAAACTTTCTGATTGGTATTTGCTTTTTGTTAAGTTGTATTTTTGTAAGGCTTAATCAGTATGGTTGAGATGGCAAGTAAGTATACAGCTGAGATACCGGAGGCTATCTTAGAGCAAGCTTCAGTATGGCATGCCCGCATGCACGACAGTGATCTTCAAGAATCACAAGGCTGTCAGTTAAAAGCACAGTTCAATACTTGGCTACTTGCAGACCCTTTACATCGGGTAGCATACGATGATATGAGTTCGTTATGGGATGTACTGACGCACTCGGAACTATCTGAAAACGATTTAATATTAGAGCCAACCGTTCAAAAAACCTTCATTAAGCGTGTATCACGGCCATTTTATGCAGCCGTTGCAAGTGTTGCGCTTTTTGTTGCTATAGCAGGTGTTGGTTGGCAACAAAACTGGCCGCTGCGCTTACAAAGTGACTATTACAGTAACGTTGGTGAGCAAAAAGTTGTGCAACTGGATGATAATAGCGAAATTATCCTTAATACTAATAGCGCAATTAAAGTTAATTATACCAAACAGTTACGGGAAGTGGTATTGCTTCAAGGCGAGGCTAGATTTAATGTTGCTAAAAATAGTGAACGCCCTTTTGTGGTAAATACAACACAAGGGACGGTCACTGTTACTGGCACTCAATTTAATGTTAGTTTGTATAGCGACTCAGCCACTGTCAGTCTGTTTGAAGGAAGCGTTGCACTGACGTCGAATCAAGCTAGAAAACTTAGGAAAAACTTATCTGCAAATCAACAAGCTAAGCTTTTTTCAACGGGCATTGGCGCCGTTAGTGAATTTGATGCAGCAGTGGTTAATGCTTGGCAGCGTGGGCAGCTTGTTTTTTATAGCGCTGCGCTTAGTGAGGTTGTTGCTAAACTGAATCGTTATCGTAAAGGGAAAATAATTATTACTGATGATTCAGTTAATAATTTGCAGATTAGTGGTGTGTTTTCTATTAATGACCCCGATGCTGCGTTGGAAATGATCACTGAAACCTTAGCGTTAAAACAAACTCGCCTAACTGATTATTTAGTCATGTTGCACTAAAGAACCTGAACTTCGAATAATAAATTTATCTCCGGCTTGAGAGTAAAACGAATATTAATACAATAAATTAATGTGTGAGTGAATAACTTGACTAAAGATCAGGTTAAATAAGCGTTAGTTTTTCTCCTCTTTCTTACCTTTCAAATAGCGCACACCCTAGTTAAATTCTTTCTGGCTGTAATAGCTGCATAATTTTTTTTAACCGCACTGGGGGAAAGTGTGAGTGAGATACGTCTTAATTGTAGGTGTAAATTATTCGTATTACTTTTACTAAAGGGCGCTTAATGGATTTTCGTGTTAATAAACGTATTGGGTTGTTTTCAATACTAACCTTGGCGTTCATAGCCAGTCATTCACTGCAGGCTAATACTGCAGTTAAACCGCAAGTTGAAAATACTGCTCACCAGCACGCAGCACGCTATCAATTTGATCTTGAAGCTAAAGTATTGTCAAAGGCTATTACTGATTTTTCTGCTATTACTAACGTTCAGGTTTTATACACGGGGATACCGACAGCACAGTATATGTCTGCTGAAGTTAAAGGTGATTTGACCCCAGCTCAAGCGCTTAATGTTTTATTGTCTGGCACTAATATACGTTACCGGTTTGTCACTACAAATGCGGTAACGTTAGAGAAAGTAAAGGCCAAAACTAACAGTCAGCCGTTGTCTTTAGGGCCAATAACGGTAACGACTGCTGCAGGATATTCTCAAGAAATCAAAAATTCACCGGCAAGTATTAGCGTGCTTTCAAATGATACTCTGGAAAAGCGCCCGTTTAGTTCTTTACAAGATATTACTAATGAAGTGCCAGGTGTTAACGTTGTTGGCTCAGGTGCTAATAGTGGTATATCAATTAGGGGCATGCCTAAAGGGTACACATTGGTATTGGTTGACGGAAAACGCGTTCGCTCAGAAACAGCTAACCCAAGAGAATTAAATAATGAAGATCTAGATAGCAGTTTCATACCACCGGTATCAGTTATTGACCGTGTTGAGGTTGTTCGCGGGCCCATGAGCTCGCTATATGGTAGTGATGCTATGGGTGGGGTAATTAATATTATTACCAAAAAAACGCCTGAAAAATGGGGCGGCAGCGTAGGGTATGGCTTTCAAGCGCCTGATAGTGGTGTGATGTCGAATAAACGCCAAGCGGATTTTTACTTATCTGGGCCGATTATTAAAAACACTATGGGTGTTTCTTTATGGGGTAGTGAAATACTGCAAGATGAGGATAAATATTTAGGCGGTTACCAAGAATCTCAAAAGCGTACTTTAGGCGGTAAGTTAAACCTTATAGCCAATCAAGATACCGATTTAACATTTGATTTTTCAACCTCAAAGCAGCGTTATACCAGCAATCCTGGTGGCGTGTTAAAACAAACAAGTCGGTCCGCTGTTGATCGAGAGTGGACACGAGACTCTTGGGGTATAACCTACAATAAGCGTTTTGAGCTGGGTGATTTAGAAGTCAAATATTACCAAGAAAGTTATGAAAGATATCGTTATCCAAAAACTTACGAATTTACCACAAGTTCGGAAAATAAAGTTGCCGATGCGCGCTTTTTAACCGGTTTTGGTCGTCACCTTATAACTACGGGTTTGCAGTGGACTAACGATGAACAAGCCAATAGTGATTTGGGCGGAGGTCATTCAGGTAGTTTTGGCACAAGAAAGGTCACTGATTGGGCTATTTTTACTGAAGATGAGTGGGAGCTTATTAGCCAAAAGTTATATTTAACGTTAGGCGCTCGATTAACTGACAATGAATTTTTTGGCAAACATACTTCCCCACGTGCTTATTTTGTTTTTAATTATAGTGAAAACTTAACTTTTAAAGGCGGTATTGCAACGGGCTATAAAAGTCCAAAAATCACTCAAATTGATGAAACTACAGGCTCATCACGCGGCGGCGGTAATGATCAATTTGTGATCATGGGTAATCCAAACTTAAAACCAGAAAAAAGCACCAACTATGAGGTTAGTGCTATGTATAACAACAATAAAAACCTGAGTTTTGGCACAACTTTTTTCTACAACGATTTCACCAATAAAATACTCAGCACGCAATCTTACTACTTTAGTGATGGCAATGACGGCGTTATTGCAGCGTATTGCGACTCTGGGAGTGTCGGTTCGCAGGAATGTCCAGCTTGGGCTACGTGGCTTAATGCTGATGGAGCAACAATTCAAGGTATTGAGTTAGAGGGAAATTGGGATATAGCTGAAAAGTTGGCGCTGAAAATTAACTATACCTATACCGATTCTTCCATAGATGCCAGTAATGTTGTTATTAATACACCTGCAGGCGCGCGCCCTTTTGGCGATACTCTGGCGCAATTAGATGGTAATTCGTTAGTTGGTGTTCCTGATCACACCGGTTCCGTTGTCCTTAATTATTATCCAACCGATAAGTTATCTAGTTACATAAGAGCGAATTATGAAGGGCAAATTACCCGAGTTGATTTTGATCGTAACTCGGTTGATAAAAGTGAAAAAGATTTAGCGACTTTAGATATTGGATTGAGTTATGACGTTAATAAGTGGCTTAGTCTAAATTTCACAATTGATAATTTTACAGATGCAAAGCGTTTTAAAGTACGTGAAGACACTGGCGCTTTTAGGTTTTCAGAGCGTGGACGTAGTTACTTCATGAACATGAAAGTGTTGTTTTGATTACGGCTTATAGCGAATTGGAAAAATGATTATGGCTGTAAGCTTTTTAAACACTCCATCTTTTTTATTGAATATGCCATGTGACGTTACTTGCACATTAACAACGACATGGTTTAGAGACTGGTTGATTAATTGGTCTTGCGCATGAGTAGAAAAGCAGTAAACGCAAAGCTTAACATACGAGTAAGAATGGGTCCTGTTCATACATGGGTGGGGCTGATTTTAAGTGGGCTTATTTTTGCAATATTTTGGACTGGCACTTTGTCTGTATTTGACAAAGAAATAGACCGCTGGATGATGCCAGATACTCGCATTAACTTAATGAAAGTGACATCTTCGTTATCGGTAGATAAAGATATTATTCAGCCATTGAGTGAGCAGCAAAATGGAGCTGCTTACTGGACAATTGTGTTACCGCGTGAGCGTATACCATATGTAATCAAAGCGGCTTCATATAAAAAGCCTCGTCGCCATGTTCGGGAGTATTTTCATCCAGTTACGCTTGCACCATTAACAAAAGCGAATAGACCTAATGCTAGTAGTTTTATTTACCCTTTTCATCATAACTTGACGCTGCGTAAAGATGATTTAGGTGCATGGCTGGTAGGGGTTGCAAGTATTGCAATGCTCTGTCTGTTAGTTTCAGGCATTGTTATTCATCGGCGAATATTTACCGATTTTTTTTCTTTACGTTTATTTCGTAAGTTCAGCAGAGCTAATTTAGATCTGCACAATTTAACTGGTGTTGTGTTACTACCATTTACTCTTGTTATAACTTTGTCAGGGTTGATTATTGTACAACAAGTCTATTTTCCTCAATTAATTAGTCGCGTTTATCAGCAAGCTATTAGTGTTGAGAATAGTAATAAGGTCGCGAATGAAAAAGATGCTCAGCGTTTATTTTCAGCAAAGGTGCTAGGTCATATTCGTGAGTCTGCCAGCGGAGAAAAAGGCCATTTTGCCTCCATTGAACAGATGATTTCAGAGGCTGAATCAGATTGGGGTAAAGGAGGTGTTTATTTAGTACGAGTAAATCATCCTGGTGATACTAATAGCTCTGTTGTGTTTAGAAGACATAGCGATGATTCGGTTACAAAAAGTAATGATCATAAGCGTTTTAATACTATGACAGGAGAGCCAAAAGGGTCATTTACTGGCTCGCAAGCTGTTGGCATTTGGAACTTTATAAGTGGCATGCACTATATCCAATTTGATCATTGGCCACTTCGTTGGTTGTATTTTTTTGCTGGTTTAGGTAGCTGTTTATTAATTGCTACGGGCTTAGTGCATTGGACCACCGCGAGTAATAAAAATAACCTAAACCCTCCTCTCAATGTCGCTCTAATGAATGCACATAATATTGCGGTTATAACCGGCATTATTGCTGCAACAGGTGTGTTTTTACTTACTAACAGAGTAAGGGATATATCCCCATATTTGGATGCTGTTATGGGAGATAAAGCTGAAATATATGCATTTTTCAGCGTTTGGTTACTTAGCTTGTTGCATGCTTTGCTAAGTGTTTTACAAGATAGATCATATGGATACTTAAGGGCTTGGACACAGCAATGTGGATTTATTGCTGTTGTTGCTGTTTTTGCCGTTATTTTAAACTGGGTGGGAACAGGGGATGGCCTTATTAAAACAGTGTTTACAGATACTTACTGGCCTGTAGCGGCTACAGACTTGGTGCTACTAATCTCGGCTGCCAGTGCTTTTTGGACTAGCGTAAAGTTACGAGCTCATTATCAAGAGAGGTTTTGAAGAATTTTATGATGCACATCGGATTAATCGCGTCGTTTGTCTGTGCCTATGTTGGTTTTAGTTGTTGGGCTATTAGTCAAACTCAGCATTGGCGTACTGTTATTGGTGGACCCTTTCCAAATCAAGGTACGGTCAGAGCACAGCGTTTTATTGGAATTTTTATGGTGGCATTGTCATTAATTTTAGCGGTGTTTAATGATGGCTTTAGTTTTGGCGCGTTGGTATGGGTTTTAATATTAAGTTTGGCGGCGACTTTAGTCGCATTTTCTTTGGTGTGGTGCCCACGTTTATTGGGCTATATCAACAAAGTTATATCGTACTTTTATTTTGATAACACAGTGGAAAAAACCAATAAACCGTAATGTTATTTTTATTTTTAGGTGAAAAAAATGGTCGTAAAAGGCTCAGTGTTAACTGATCTAAATAATCGCGTTAATCACACTATGGCTGTTTATAAATGGCTTTATAGTATCAGTATGGTGGTGCATTCAATTGTTATTTGCTTGCTTTGTTATATTAGCAGCTCGCAGCTTGTCAATATTACGGGGGCAGTACTTTTTCATTTAGGTATGGTGTGGACTGATGCTGTTGTTGTTGCAAGTATGACAGGCTTTATCTACTTACCGGTTATTTTAATGTGGGCTTTTTCTCGCGGAAATACGTTATTAACCTGGGTAAATGTGATCGGCTTTACGGGTATAACCTTTGTTGCAGCTTGGTTAGCTGGGGCGTTGGTATGAAAACCGGGTTTAGATTTAACATGAGTGTCTTGCATACTTGGGCTGGGTTGCTGTTAAGTGGTTTACTGTTTGCTATTTTTTGGACCGGCACGCTATCAGTATTCGATAAAGAAATAGATCGCTGGATGATGCCGCAAACGCGAATTAATATGGATACAGCACCTAAATTATCCGTTGATCGCGATATTGTTCCTCTACTCAATACTCTCTCTGAGGGAGCTACGGCATGGAGTATCGTACTACCTTCTGAGCGCAAGCCCTTTTTAGCGTTGGGTTATGATACCAAAGAGTCACATATAGCTAAGCGAAATAGTTTTCACCCTGTGACGTTAGAGCAGCTTCCTGCATCGAATACGCGAGGTGCAAGTCGCTTTATTTATCCATTTCACCATAATCTTACGTTACGCAAAGGCAATATTGGTGCTTGGCTGGTGGGTATTGCAAGCATTGGCATGTTGTGCCTTTTAGTCTCAGGAATAGTGATACATCGTAGATTATTTACTGATTTCTTTTCCTTTAGAGTGTGGCGTAGTTTTAGCCGAGGTAACCTTGATGCGCATAACCTAACCGGCGTTGTACTATTACCTTTCACCTTAGTTATTACTTTGTCAGGATTAATGATTGCGCACTTAATTTATTTTCCTAAAGCGCCCGATGCCGTATATGAGCAAATGCACCCTCAAGCAGTACATACTCAGAAAACTCCAGCTAAGGAAATTACGCGCTCACGCCAAAAAATCGATAGTAAAAGTAAAGCTCCTAAAGCCAAAGAAGGCGCAGGTAATTCGCCTGCAAGGCGGCGTTTTATTGGTGAGTCACAAGGGCGAGTTACCCCTAAAGCGTCCGGCGAATTTGCAACGATAACATCTATAGACCCTTTAATTACTGCCACTGAGGAAGAGCTGGGGCATGGTGCTGTTTATATGGTGCGGGTAAGTAATCCTGCGGATGCAGAAGGTGTGATTGCGCTTCGCTTAAGTGGTGACAAAAGTGTTGCACAAAATATGGATAACCGACGGTTCTCTGTTGCAACAGGTGCAGAGCTAGAGCACTTCGAGTCGTCTTCCGTTACTAATGTGTTTAATTTTGTAGCGGGTATGCATTATGTGCAGTTTGATCATTGGCCATTACGCTGGTTTTACTTTGTTGCAGGGCTTGGGGGATGTGTTTTGATAGCCACTGGACTATTACATTGGACACAGGCACGCAATCAAAAACATGACGGCACACGTTTTAGCATCTTTTTTATGAATGTACATAACCTGAGCGCAGTTATGGGCATTATTATCGCAACGGGGGCTTTTTTAGTAGCTAATCGACTATTTAATAACTCAGTGCAATTTGCAGGTGTTTTAGTCCGTGACCTTGAAGTATATGTGTTTTTTAGTGTGTGGATGTGTTGTTTATTTCATGGCGTGATCAGAGTGCTCATAAATAAGCGCAGTGGTTATATCAAGGCATGGACTGAGCAATGTTGGGCAGTAGCTTTTATTGCCATTGCAGCGGTTGTATTGAACTGGCTCACCACCGGAGACCACATAATTAAAACTTTATTTACAGATGCTTACTGGCCAGTTGCAACAATTGACTTGTTGCTAATTAGTAGTGCTGCACTCGCAATTTTTGCAGCGCGAAAGTTATCAGCCAATCTCGAATTAAATATCGGTAGTTAAGTAGTTTTAATCATTCTTGCTTGCCTAGCGGTAGGTAAATAAAAAATTGATAAAATTAAAAGTTGAGGCAGTTGATGAAATTAAAATTCTTTTTGATCATATTTGTACTATTTATATTTCCATTTACCTGTTCATCTCAGGAGTCAGCCAGTGTAGATAATAGCCAAGTTATTTCCGCAATTAATAATGAAACTAGTGTCAGTGAGGCTGCACCTTTAGAGTTTGATTCAGCTTTAGCTGATATAACAAAAGATGTGGGAGAAAATAAAATAGCTGATGTTGAAGTTATGAGCGCACCCTCTTGGTACAAAACGACTATAGAGCTTTTAAACACAGGGGGAGCAGTCGTATACATACTGTTGTTGATGTCGGTAATCGCATTAACCATTGTTTTAATAAAGCTTATACAGTTTCAAAAAGCACATATTTGGCAACGGCAATTCGCAAAGCGTGTACTTGTTTTATGGCAGCAAGGAAAATGTGAAGATGCACTTAATTTAGCTAATAGACATCCAAACCCAATAACGCTTGCAATGGCGCGTGCGTTTAGGGGGATTACACACAATGTTGCCGAGCCTGCGGTACGTGAAGACGTTCTTAGGTTTGGTAGTGATACGCTGTTTCGCTTAAGACGTGGCTTTCGTCCATTAGAAGTGATTGCTTCTTTGTCGCCATTGCTTGGTCTATTAGGTACTGTGTTGGGTATGATTTCTGCGTTTCAGCAACTAGAAGATGCAGGTAATAAAGTGAACCCTGCTATTTTATCTGGTGGTATTTGGGAGGCGCTACTAACAACGGCTGTGGGGTTATGTGTGGCTATACCTGTGGTGGCATTATTAAATTATTTAGAGCGTCAAGTAGACCACTTAGCCCACGAAATGGACAACTTATTAACACAAGTATTTATTACTGACTTGTCGCAGCAGGGATGTGAAGCTTTATATCAGGGCAACGCACAGCAAAAGAGTGTAGTGTTTTCGCAGGTCAACACGATGCAGGCTGAGCATGCAAAAAGCGTATAATCAATTTCCAACACTATCAGCTAAACAAGCAAAACGAAAAACGTTGGTGAGCCTGACGCCGCTAATTGACGTGGTATTTATTTTGCTCATATTTTTTATGTTAGCTTCGAGCTTTACAAAATGGCATAGCGTTGAAGTAAATAGTAGCAGTAATACAGGGGGGTCTTTAAAAACAGATTTACCCCCGTTTTTAGTGCAAGTTGCCACCGATAAATTGTTACTTAACAACAACGAAATTGCGCTAAGTAGTTTGTTAAAGAAAGCCAAAGTAAAGCCGAGTGAACAAGCAATAATTCTACAACCTTTAGGTGACACTCCGGTGCAGGCATTGATCGACATTTTAGATGTATTAAGTGAGCAAAGAATAGCGCCTCTACAGCTAGTTCAAGACCCAACATGGCAGGTAAATAATCAAACTGAGATAAGCGCCAATATGCCTTTGGAGTTACATTAATGCATTTCCCTGAGCGACGACCTGATCAAACAGAAGAACGTATTTTACCGCTAATTAATTTAGTCTTTTTATTACTTATTTTTTTTATGATCGCAGGCAGTTTAAGCGCAACAGAGCCATTTGATATTACTCCTCCCACTTCGAGTAGTGAAACAGCAAAAGATGCAGAGACAATTGTTGTGTTAATGAATAAGAAAGGTCATTTTGCTCTAGATAATCAGCCGTTATCAGAGCCGGATTTACTTGCCAAGATTACAGATATTATTAAGCGTAGTCCTAACACTGTGATCACTATAAAAGCTGATGCAGATCTTGTTGGAAATCATCTAGTAAGCTTTACACATGGCTTATATAGTATAGGTGTCAAAAAATTACAATTATTGACTGAGCAGGCGCAGCAATGAAAGATACAGCTTTAAAGTTAGGTGTATGGGCTTGGTCTGGTGCAATTTTACTTGCAGCTTTAGTACATTTAATTATATTTTTTTTAATTTTTTATTCGCCATCCATTGCCTTGCAAAATAGTACGCAAGCTAGTGCTAAATTAGGAATAGAGATTTCGTTAGGGCCACAGTATATTGAAAAAAATGACCTGATTAGCTCCTCGGTAAGCACTGAAAATAAAGAAAAGACCGAGCCTAAACCAGAGCCTAAACCGGAGC
>NZ_JACJEW010000068.1:0-21289 GCF_014164315.1 Pseudoalteromonas sp. SG44-1 | reverse complement strand
CTTTTCGGGCTAAACGGCTCATACGAAAACCATTTTTATCACCAAGCACTGAGTAAACCTTTCGCGGTAGCAAGCTACTCGCCTACAAAACTGTTTTTACCACCGAGAGCGCAGAGATGCTTCGCGGCACCGAGAAAACATTTATGCAACCCTTAGGTTAACTTCTTATTCCTTCCTCTGTAATTTCGGTGTTCTCTGTGGTGAATATTTATTCTTTTCGGGCCAAAGCCGGCTCATATGAAAACCATTTTTATCACCGAGCACTGAGTAAATCTTTCGCGGTGGCAAGCCACTCGCCTACAAAACTGTTTTTACCACCGAGAGCGCAGAGATGCTTCGCAACACCGAGAAAACATTTATGAAACCCTTAGGTTATCTTCTTATTCCTTCCTCTGTGATTTCGGTGTTCTCTGTGGTGAATATTTATTCTTTTCGGGCTAAAGCCGGCTCCTACGAAAACCAATTTTATCACCGAGCACTGAGTAAATCTTTCGCGGTGGCAAGCCACTCGCCTACAAAACTGTTTTTACCACCGAGAGCGCAGAGATGCTTCGCAACACCGAAAAAACATTTATGCAACCCTTAGGTTAACTTCTTATTCCTTCCTCTGTAATTTCGGTGTTCTCTGTGGTGAATATTTATTCTTTTAGGGCCAAAGCCGGCTCCTACGAAAACCAATTTTATCACCGAGCACTGAGTAAATCTTTCGCGGTGGCAAGCCACTCGCCTACAAAACTGTTTTTACCACCGAGAGCACAGAGATACTTCGCAACACCGAGAAAACATTTATGCAACCCTTAGGTTAACTTATTATTCCCTCCTCTGTGATTTCGGTGTTCTCTGTGGTGAATATTTATTCTTTTCGGGCCAAAGCCGGCTCATATGAAAACCATTTTTATCACCGAGCACTGAGTAAATCTTTCGCGGTGGCAAGCTACTCGCCTACAAAACTGCTTTTACCACCGAGAGCGCAGAGATGCTTCGCTGCACCGAGAAAACATTTATGCAACCCTTAGGTTAACTTATTATTCCTTCCTCTGTGATCTCGGTATTCTCTGTGGTGAATATTTATTCTTTTCGGGCTAAACGGCTCATACGAAAACCATTTTTATCACCAAGCACAGAGTAAACCTTTCGCGGTAGCAAGCTACTCGCCTACAAAACTGTTTTTACCACCGAGAGCGCAGAGATGCTTCGCAACACCGAGAAAACATTTATGAAGCCCTTAGGTTAACTTCTTATTCCTTCCTCTGTGATCTCGGTATTCTCTGTGGTGAATATTTATTCTTTTCGGGCTAAACGGCTCATACGAAAACCATTTTTATCACCAAGCACTGAGTAAACCTTTCGCGGTGGCAAGCCACTCGCCTATAAAACTGTTTTTACCACCGAGAGCGCAGAGATACTTCGCAACACCGAGAAAACATTTATGAAACCCTTAGGTTAACTTATTATCCCTTCCTCTGTGATCTCGGTATTCTCTGTGGTGAATCTTTATTCTTTTCGGGCTAAAGCCGGCTCCTACGCAAACCAATTTTATCACCGAGCACTGAGTAAATCTTTCGCGGTGGCAAGCCACTCGCCTACAAAACTGTTTTTACCACCGAGAGCACAGAGATACTTCGCAACACCGAGAAAACATTTATGAAGCCCTTAGGTTAACTTATTATTCCTTCCTCTGTAATTTCGGTGTTCTCTGTGGTGAATCTTTATTCTTTTCGGGCCAAAGCCGGCTCCTACGAAAACCATTTTTATCACCGAGCACTGAGTAAATCTTTCGCGGTGGCAAGCCACTCGCCTGCACGTAATTAAACACCAGAATACAATTTAACACCGTAGGCGTTAAGCTTGCTGACGCGTGTTCATTAGGTCATTGTCACTTCACTAATGCCTTTAACCTTTAACCTTTAACTTTTACCCTACTTTTCTTACGTCGCTGTTATCTACGCTCATTTCTATTTGTTTATTTAGTAGGCTGACTAACAATATGCTGCGCATGTCGCCGTCTGGCTCTTTAAATATTGCTTGTACGTCTTTAAATGAGCCATTATTTAGGCACACTAAATCACCGGGTTGCGGTAAATTATTACTATCTTGGGCTAGCTCGAAATTTTTTAATTCTTTGATAAGTTGTGCAGGTACTAATTGATACGACGCACCATACGACACAAAACCACTAATACCGCGGGTGTTTTTTACCGCAGCAAAGTTGCCGGTGTGGGGATTTAAGCGAACAAATAAATAATTAGGAAACACAGCTAATTGCTTAAAAGTACGACGACCCTTAATTAGCTGTTGTTTTTGTAGCTGAGGAAAAAAAGCTTCAATCCCTTGGTTTTGTAAATTAACTTGGGCACGAGCTTCTTGCCTTGATTTACAAAATAATAAGTACCAACTATCCATATCAATCCCTAAAATAGTGACTTTGCGTCTAAGAACTGCATATTCTTATTTCAGACGCGGGGGATTATACGTGCTACTTTAGGGTGATGTCTATAAAAAAACCGATTAAAACTTTTCAGACTCAACCTCTGTTTTTTATTAATCAGTTGCCTAAACAGTTATGGTCAATATTTTCACTATAGATGGCGGTTTTAGAATTTACTCTACACTAAAAACGTTATTGCTTTAGCACATCAGCACTAAGGCACTTTCAAAAACTAAAAAATTGTTTTTTGAAAGTGCCTAAAACATTTCTGTAAATAACCAACATTCAATCTGAAGTTTGTTGATACTTCTCTAAATAAAACCACAAAATGAGTTGCACTAATAAAAGAAGGGCATAAGCAACATTTAGCGCCAAAGCTATTCCTACACCATTATTTAATGGTATTAGTAAATATGAAAGAGTTAATACCGTTATGGCCCATAAGAAATTTAAAGCAAAACCAAACCATGCTTTATTATTTGCAGGCCAATAACTACCAAAAGCGGCATTAAGAGAATATAGAATAACGCATGGTATCAAGTAGTTAAATATCTCTCCAGCGCTAATAAAGTACTCTTCCCCAGCAAGTTTTAATATCAGGCTTTTGCATATAAACAAAAAAGCTACGACCACGACTGAGAAAATCAGATTAGCAGCCATGATATCCATGACCTTTACATTCCCCCCCTTCTTAGAAAGGGTTGATATGTAATAACCAGACAAGGAACTAGGAATAAAAATAGCCACTAAATAGACCTGATAAACCCAAGAGAAGTAAGCAATTTCCTCTTTAGAGCTGTTAAACTCATTGAGTAAACCTAAGGTGATTGTTATTGCAGGAGCAACCATCATTGCACCAAGGATAGAAGGCGCACTTAAGCTTTTAAAAATTTTAAATATACTTTTATCAATATAAAAAAAGAACCGCCAACTAACCTCTAATTTAGATTTAAAAAACAGCTCATAAGTACCGAATGCATTAAAAAGTAACCTAAATACAGCAACGGCAAGTAAACCACCGATTACTCCATACGCATCGATTAAGTAAATCGCGAGCGGCAAAAATATTACAAAAGTAGCAATTGAGTAGAAAAATAGCGTTTTATATTTTGAGGAACCATAGAGAGCACCTTCATAAACCCCACTAAACCCAATCAATACCATCAAAGCAACAAATAGTATAAAAAAACTATTATCTGATGATATACCAACAAGCTCACTTTTAAGATAAGGCAAGGTCAATAAGAACAACCCCAAAACCAACAAGAAAGTGAAGCTAATGCTTGCACATAACGTTTTGCTTTTGAGGTTTACATCATCAGAATATTTTGAAAAAACTGTGTTTGTAGTAACGGAACAGCCGAACGCTACAAATGTCGCTAAGCTTGATACGATGCTAAGTAAATATGAAAACTCACCAAACTCGCTCCCTGTTAATAATTTTACGGCTATAAAATTTATTAACAATAAGGAGCCGCGCGACACAACCCCATAGCCGACTGAGTAAACTACATTTAAATTCACACTTCACACCATTAGCTTATTAGAGCGTATTTGAACCTGACAGAACATCGCAGATGCGTTGGCATGCTTGGCCATCACCATATGGATTATGAGCACGACTCATTTCTTTATATGCTGCATCGTCAGTTAACAGCTCATTCAATGCGGAAGTAATTTTTGTTACATCAGTACCAACTAATTTTACTGTACCAGCGTCTACTGCTTCTGGGCGCTCTGTGGTATCCCGCATAACAAGTACAGGTTTACCTAAGCTTGGGGCTTCTTCTTGAATACCACCTGAGTCAGTTAAAATTATGTGTGAGCGATTCATTAAGTATACAAATGGCAAGTACTGTTGCGGCTCTATTAAATGTACGTTATCTACATCTTTTAATATACGCTTTACCGGTTCTTGTACGTTTGGATTTAAATGTACTGGGTAAAGTATTTGCGTATCTGGATGAGTTTTAGCTGTTTGCGCTAATGCTTCACAAATACGCTCAAATCCGCCACCAAAGCTTTCTCGGCGATGGCCTGTTACCAAAATAAGTTTTTTACTTTCATCAAGCATTGGAAATTGTGACGCTAATGTATTACTTAGCCCCGCATCACCTTCTATTTGCTGCTTAACCAGTAAAAGTGCATCTATAACCGTATTACCGGTTACAAAAATATTTTCATCTGCATAATTTTCTTTTAGAAGGTTCGCTTTTGAGGTGTCGGTTGGCGCAAAATGAAATTTTGTTAATGCACCTGTTAATTTACGATTACCTTCTTCAGGCCATGGTGAATAAATATTACCGGTACGTAAACCCGCTTCAACGTGACCAACTGCAATTTGCTCATAATATGCCGCTAAACTCGCTGCAAATGTTGTGGCTGTGTCGCCATGAACAAGTACAACATCTGGTTTAAATTCTTTAAGAACTGGCGTCAGTTCTTGTAAAATACGACTTGTTACTTCTGGCAGTGTTTGCCCTGCTTTCATTAAATTTAAGTCGTATTCTGGGGTGATTTTAAAAAGCTCAAGTACTTGATCTAGCATTTCACGGTGCTGTGCCGTTACACATACTTTAGCTTCAAAGCGGCTATCATTAGCCAATGCATGAACAAGAGGTGCCATTTTAATGGCTTCTGGGCGAGTACCAAATACTGTTAATACTTTCACTTTTGAATCACTTTTTTAATTAATGGATTAAAAATCTCATTTACATTTAAACCCAATTTATCTGCATATAACTGACAAACCTTTTTAGTTCGATCATTTATATCAAAATCAGATTCGATTTTATTCCGCGCGTTTGTTGCAAGACGATCAGCGAAATCAGGATCATCTAATAGCTTTTCAAGACATTTAACTAGACCGTCAACATCTTTGGGCTCAAATAAAAGCCCATCAAACTGATCTTTTACTAGGTGGTTATTCCCTTGAATATTTGAAACCACACATGGCAACTTTGTTGACTGTGCTTCAAGGATCGCTAAGGGCATTCCTTCCCATAATGAAGGTAATACAAATACATCAAACTCACGCAACTGCTCGGCAATGTCATCCTTCCAACCAAGCAACCTTATATGCTGTTCAGCTTTCGCTTCATTGATTATTTCTTTCAATGAAACCTCTAGCTCACCACCACCTATAAATCTAATTTCAAAATCACTTCGACGAGAGAATAGTTTAACTCCAGCCTTAGCCAAGGTAATTGGATCTTTTTGCGGCCATAAGCGACCCACCATACCAATAACTTTTTTATTATTTTGGGCATTGCCAGCTGCAGGATAAAACTTATCCGTGTTAACCCCGTTAGCGATAACACACACGTTAGATTCTTTAGTTTTTAATTGATTAACTGCTATATCTTTATCATCTTGATGTAAGCAAATTACCTTATCACTAAACTTACTTCCCACATACTCCATTATAAAGTAGAGAGACTTTGCAAATTTGCTCTGCGCTGCTGGGAATGAAAAACCATGTACAGTATGAACTACCATTGGTACACCAGCTAACTTTGCAGCAATACGCCCCAATACACCTGTTTTCGATGAATGGGTGTGCACTACATCGAACTTTTCTTGTCTGCATAATCGATATAATCTATAAAACGCTTTCAAGTCATTAATTAAGCTAATTTCACGAACTAACGAGTCTATAAAAATTGACTTAATACCAGCGCTCTCTGCATACTTAGTTAGCTCACCGCTTTCTTTGTAAATTAAATACCTGTCAACACTTTGATTGTCCAAACGAATCAACTCTTCAAAACTAACTCGCTGAACACCAGTCATTAGTGGTAATAATTGCACATGAGCAATCTTCATTTAATTTCTCCGTCAACATTGGGAGGCTTTGTTACCCAATGATACATAAATATAAGTAAAGGAACTAAAAAAGGGTAAAAATTTTGCCTATAACGTATTGCTGAGCCTGGATTAAATATTCCAAATGGGTAATGAACAAGCAGTAACCAAAATAAGCTAAAAAATAGAACTCCAAATGCAATAAAGTTGAATTTATAAGATAACAGTCTATAAATTTGTCCAAGGTACAAAAATGAAAAGACGAGCATTATAACAAGGCTTTCAAGGAAAAACACAGCCCATACAGGCCTAGCAATAGTTTCATTTATTGTAGGCCCCCAGAAGCTAATAAACATTCCATATAACATACCTCTAAAAAAGTCCCCTTCGTTCACAAAGTAAATATTTTCTCTAGTCGATTTTGCATTTTCAGGATCAAAATGAGAATACATATTGAGTGTAACTAGATCGATATACTCACTAACTGAAACAAGCAACATGAATTGCACTGTAAACATACACAAGAACAGTAGTATAGAAAGGTATGCATTTAGCCTAAACTTAATCAACAGGTATAAATAAACAACTACACTAATAATGGCAACAAAATACTGAGGTTTGAAAATCAATAAAAGATAACAAAAAAATAAAAATGAAATTTTGCTTATTTCATCCCTTTTATCGATCATATTAATTATTATGACTGCAAAGTAACTCATAAACAAAACTGCAACAGCTTCTTTTGAATGTATTGATGTCCAAATCAAATATGATGGCATTACGTTTAAAAGAATAAATAAATACAACAACCATTTATTATTAAAGACACTTCTCTTTTTTAGCGCATTAAAAGATACTGCAACCCCAATAAAGCTTAAAATCATAGCAGGCAAATGGTACAGTGGCGGCTGAAGGTATTTGACAATAGCTCCGCTAAACTCCATCAATGCCGTTGATGAATAGAGTAAAGATGAACCAAAGGTAATTGTTGATTCTAAATATCTATGACTATCACCTAATTGAGAAACTTTTGAATAGCCAAACTCTGCTACAAAAATAAATAAAAATTTAATTATAAACAGATAAAAAAGCACCGCATTTTGTTTATAAGATATTTTCATTTTTTAATTAAGGCAAGGTAAGTAGGTTTTAAGTATTCATCAAAATAATTTAAATAACGGTTTTTCCAACATTCGCCAGCGTTCTCACCTAACTTTTGAATACTTTCACTGGTTGCATCATGTTCCAACCAGTTTAGTAATTCATTTAAATCATTAAATGAGTCTCCGATAACCCAACCGCTGTTATTTAATTCAACTTTCTCACCTGGAGGTGTACCTTTTGAGGTGATTAGTGGCCTAGATAAAAATAGGTGCTCATAATACTTGTTTGGTGAAGCATAAATATGGTTTGGATTCGATAAGTAGTACAAACCTAATAATATGTCACAGCTAGACATGATCTCTATTGCTTTTTTGTGATCGACAGAACCATAGAAAAAAACATTATCATTTTTAGTTTCTTTAAATAGTTGTTCACACCCTCCAAAACCGGCTATATGGAGCTCTAAACCTCTTCCCTCAATAGCTTTGAGAATATTTTCTAATCCGCGACAGTGCGATTCTAGTACACCTACGTAGCAAATTTTTAGAGGCTTTTTTGCTGCAGGCTTTTCATTACACAAAAATTGACTATTTGGAACATTCTCAATTATGTGAACATTATTTTTAGATGAAAAATCATGCTGTTGTACTCTTTTATCATCAACTAATATAATATTATTTGCGTACTTTGCAACTATAGATTCTAATTTACAAGATGCCAAGCGAGTAAAACCATTCAGATTTCGTGAATCGGCAAAATGATCATACACTTCATATATATACTCTGATCTAAAAAACAATTTAGCTAGCATAGCCATGATACTTGTATCTAAATCGACAGCATGAATTATAGTAATTTCCTTTCGGTTATTACGTATATAATTTAATATAAATTTAAACCATCCTAAGTAGCCAAGGAGGCTTTTTAACTTAGCGCCATAGGTAGCTTTTTTTGTATAAAAAGTTGTATTTTTTTGCTTTTCAGGAACGCGATTACGAGGCCAATAGAGAACATGATATTTAATGTTCTCTTGTTCAAGTAAAGAAATATATTTGTTAATTCTTGAATCGAATTTAATGTCAGCCGATCTAAGCAATAAAATCATTTTTACCTACAGCACTTATCTAAAAGCAATTTCAAGTTTTTTGTATACACCCAGGCATGCTGAATAAAGTGACAATAAAATAGAAAAAAACCACAAAATATTAATAGTGAAAACCACTCTGGTGCTAAAAAATATTCGAAACTTAAACCAAGTAACATGAATAACGTGCCAAAGGTCACAAGCACTAATAATGCCTGTCTATCACTAAAGCCTAAACGCATAAATATATGGTGTATATGATCTCTATCTGCTTTGAAGGGTGATTCTTTCTTTTTCACTCTACGATACATAATTGCAATCATATCCATCAATGGCAGCGCAAGTAAATATAAAGCCGTCACAGGCCTGAAAAGTGACTCACCGTTATCCCCTGGCTTTAACGATAATACTATTAGCCAAGTAATTAAAAAGCCAACAAGCATAGAGCCTGCATCGCCCATAAACACTTTATTTTTAAGCAACTTGAAGGGATTAATATTAAAAAATAAATATACTGAAAGCGCTACGATCATTGCTAAGCAAATTGTAAAAATAGTTGAGTGTGAGTTTATATATGCAAGTATTGCAATCCCACTTAATGACACTATTGAAGAAGCACCAACTAACCCATCAATACCATCCAACATATTGAACGCATTAATTGCAGCAACAACCGCAATGATTGTAAATAAAATACCAAATATACCCATTGAAATATTACCAAGACCTAATATATCACCTAGATGCGATATATAGTGGTCTTGATAAAATATTAAACTAACCGTAAATATAGACTGAAAAAACAATCTAACAGTAACACTCAAATCATACTTATCATCGAGTGCACCTAATAATACAATTCCCATTGCGACTATAAATAGTGATATCAGCTCACTGGTTACTGGTCCTACAATAAGCAAACTTGCAAAAGCACCGAAAAACACACAAATACCACCTATTAATGGCACCATGCCATCATGAAGCTTTCTTTCATTGGGCTTATCCAATAAACCAATGTTCACAGATACTTTTTTCATAATAATTAATGAAAAAAGTGTTACTAATGATGAATAAATGATAATACTCAATTTTTTGTCCTTGCAAACATTTTATATGAGTGAAAAAGAAAACCAAATAACATACCAATAAACATACCTATAATAACGATAAGAACACGCTTAGGTGAACTCGGCTTTTCAACCACTATAGGTGGATCTAATGTTTTTAAAACATATTCATCTCTTGCATTAGCTAACATTTTCTTTTGTAGTTGTTGCTCTATTAAATTATAAATAGCGCCTTTAACTTGACTGATATTGGTACTTTCAATTGATTTTTCTAAAAACTGAATATTTTTATTCGCTTCGCTTATATCGCGCATCTTCATTTGACTATTGAGCTCTGCGATCAGATTTACTAGCATTTCTTGAGCAACAATAGGCGAATAATGATTTATTGAAACTGTAATAAATCCGGTTGTTTTTTCAGTTGAAATTCTTAACGTATTTTTTTTAAAATATTTGAAAATCTCTTGTAACGAAGGCTCTTTTGAAGAACCGTCGTCATTCTTAACCCATTTTGATTCAACAGCTAAATAGTCTGAGTCAAATATAGGTGTGTTATCTTTTTTATTCCAGCCTGTATGAGCCATTAACTCATCAGCATAAGAAAACTTCTTTATATAATTTGATATAAATTGATAGCTTCTTAAAATTTCTAGGCCTTCATTTACTTGTCCAGACCCTGATTCATTTAAATTAATACCGGCTAAAGATGCGACACCACCTAATTGAGATGACAATCCATCTAACAAACCACTATTTTTACTTTCGTTAGGCGCTAGTATTGTTGATGATGTATAAATATCAGCACGTGTAAAAGCAAATAATACAGCAATTAATGCAAATACAACTCCTGAAATAAAAATACTCCACTTGCCTTTGCGTATAAAATTAAATACATCTCTAAGGTCTATTTCCTGCTCTTCGAGCTTATATTTTTCTTTCACTATAGTTGCCTATATACTACTAATCGCAGCGACTGCTACACCAAGTTGATAAACGATCTGTGTAACGGTACTCCACAGCGTGAGATTGTCCATATAATTTGAGTTAAGCGGCACTACTATTGTGTCACCAGCTTCAATCAGCTGAGAATCATTAACAGCAAACCAACTACCACTATCAGGAATTTTAACTGAACCGTTTGCTTTAATAATGTAAATCCGTTCATCATCCGCACGCTCTTTTAAACCACCACTTAGGGCTATGTAATCTTCAAAGCTGGTTCCTGCTTTGTATAAATGTGAGGTTGCGTAATTTACTTCACCGATGACGCTGATAGAGTCGCGTTTACTTGGCACATATAAAGTGTCACCATCTTGCAGCACTAAGCGTTGTTTGTCCTCGACGATTAAAGGTAAATCAATAACTAATCGACCAACCGCTTCTACATTAGCTAAGTCATTAAGTAACTTATTCATCTCATCATACGAAAGTGAATTACTACCGACCGAATTTTCAAAACTCTTCTGCGCTATATCTCTGCGTAATTCTTCAGATAACTTAGCGAGTTGCTGTTGCTCTTGTTTACGAATTGATTCTCGAGTGAAAATAGCTGCTTTTTCTTCGGCAAACTCTGAAAAACCACCAGCGCGCTCTAGTAAGTTAGTTAATGTTTCACCACGACGAATTGTATACGACCCAGGAAATTTAACTTCACCTTTTAGCTCAACTTTTACATTTTCTTGCCAGTTAGGGATTGAGAATACATTTAAACTGTCTTTACTACGAAGAATGCGATTATCATCAGACTCTCCAAGTATAGCTTTATGCAAATTAAACTTAATATGCTCTACTTTTGATGCATCACCAGCTAATATACGGGTAATTTCAGCTTGCTCTGTATAAGCAGATTCAAGTAGACCACCTGCTGCAATAATAAGATCATTGACCTCACTACCTATCGTTAATGGATAAATTCCTGGATAAGTAACATGACCATTGATCTCTACCAGTTGCATTGCTTGTCTAACATTTGCTTGCAGTTTTAACTTTGCGATAACCGGCTTTAGTAAGTTATTACGACTAAACAGAGCATAATCTTCAGGCTTTAGTTTTTGCTCTTCTTCTTCAGCTTTGCGTTTTGAGATTTCAGCAATAGTTAAGTTTGAAGTATCCTTTAGTTGTAATTCCATATCATCTGTAGCAACACCAATGTATTTTTCAAACTCTTTCTTTTGGTATTTATGCCATTGCTGAACTTTCACCTGCTGCGCTTGCTGTTCTTCGGTGAGGGCCATATTTTTTAAAGCTAACTCTTCAGCTTCTTTTTCTTCGTAACGACTAAAAACTAATAGTTTATCGTTTGCTTTTAACTCAAAGTCATGTGCAGTTGCTTTTATAATAGCTTGCGCTATGTCGAATTGACGCACTTCAATATCACCTGAAATATTAATTTCACGCACTAATAAAGCGTAACTAAGGTCAGCTTGTGGTAACAAATCGCCACGAACAGACGTTAATACATCCGAAATATGCTTGCCTTGATACCATTGATAATTACCTGGTCGTGCAACAGCACCAATTACACTAATTGAGTTTTGATACTGCAAGCTTACAGGATTAAAGCGAATTCTATCTCCATCACGTGGGATATACGCAATATCTTTGCCGCTAAAGTCTACTGATAAAATTTCTTTAGCATTGTAATTATTAAAACGCTCTACAATTGCTTTTTGTGCATACGCTCCAGGCTTCAAGCCACCGGCCATTTTTAATACGTCTTGGGCATTTTCATTATTCTTCAATTCAAATATAGCTGGGCGCTTCACTAACCCTTCAACGGCTACTTGTGAACCAACTGGTGGAATAAATACTACATCCCCTGGCTTTAAGATGATGTCGTTGCGGCTATCACCTTTTATAAGTAGATCATAAAGATCAAAGTTTGCAACAACTTTACCAGCACGTTTAACTTGAATGTTACGCAAAGATGCAATTTCAGATACACCGCCGCTAATAAACAAAGCATGTGACACTGTGGTCAACGACGATACGCTATAACTACCCGGCTTATGTGCTTCACCCAATACTAAGATACGCATGCTGCGTAATTTTCCTAGCGATACAAACGCTTTTACACCTATAACTTCTTGTGCAACTTTGGCTTTGATAAGTTCTTTTATTTCGCCGAATGTAAGTCCAGCAACTTCAACAGGGCTTAAATTAGGGATATTAATTCGGCCTTCGCGATCCACATTAACTTCATAGCTTTCACTTTCCTTGCCATAAAAATTAATTTTTAATTGATCACCACGGCCAATTAGATATGTTTCTGGTACTGCCGCATTTTCACTTGGCATAAATGTAGTTGGCTCGCCAGAAAATAACTCGTAGCCAAATGGTTTTATTTCGTCTAATTGTGGCTTAAAGCGCTCTTCGTCTGTTAACTCAGGCTCTTCTTGTAATTGGCGAGGCTGAATTGTAGGCTCATCCTCTTTTATTGAGCTTGATGATGATTTACCGGTAATTGTGGATAGATCGACACCATACTGCTTTGCCAGAGCCTCTTGCTGGGCTTTTGGCAGCTTTTTAAATTGTTCAATCTGCGCTGCACTCGGTGTAAATGCAAATGCAGATGCTGTTGTTAACAGTAAAAAAGTTATTAAAAATCGTTTAAAAAGCATCACAAGTAGGTTTATCCCAAGAACTACAGCCAAAAGATTGTCTATTCTACATTATTTCACTACAAATAAAAAAGGGACTTTCGTCCCTTTATTTCACTTAAATGTCACTAAATAGAGCTAAACTGTTAAAAACTGTAAACCAGTGTCAGCGACGTTTCTGTGTCTGTACTTTCTTTATCATCAGCAACATCTGAGTTGTTGGTGATGTTATAAGCAACTTTCATTTGTAATGAGCCATTTATCTTAGCTAAAAGTGCAGTTTCTGAACGTGTTTTAGTGTTAGTATCACCGTATTCAACTGCAACTAACTGAGTAAACTTAGCGTTGTCAGATATCTGCCAATTATAATCAAGCTTACCTAAAGCAATAACTTCACCTTCACGCTCACCAGCTAAAGAGTTGCCATTTTCATCTACTTCACTACTTGTATCAGGGTATTGAAAATATTTATAACCAGGACCAATTTCAGCATTTAGCCACATGTCAGAACGATCTAACAAGCGTTGACCATAACCAGCTGAGATAACCGACTCACTGCGATAAGCGCCAAAGTAATCTGAAACATGTGAACCATAGATATATAAATGAGCATGATCTTCATTTAATTTATAGTTACCTTGTGCTGATAACGAATATTTTTCGTTAGTACGCTGCTTTTCTTTTATACCCGCTTCATTTTCAACGTTGTCTTCTTTATAAAGACCGTTAATTTTATATTCGTTATTCCAGCTTTCTAAGTTATGTAATGCCTTGATGCCACCCTTAAGAGTGGTTGTTTCAGTATTACCGCTAGTTATGATTGCACCTAGCTCACTGGTAACTTCCCATGTTCTAGCGTCTTCTGCGAATGCGTTAGTTGTAGCTGATACTGCAACTAAAATTGATAAAAGCTTTAATTTCATTAAAAATAACCTTTGTTACTTGTATATTGATTAATCTTGCTTGTGCAAATGAACATCCATTTGCGGAAACGGAATAGTGATATCCGCATCATCTAATGCGATTTTAATGTTCTCAATTAAAGACCAATAAGTTGGCCAGTAATCGCCTGAGTTAACCCACGGACGCACAATGAAATTTACGCTTGAATCTGCTAGTTCAGACACTGATACGTTATAAGCTGGATCTTTAAGAATGCGTGACTCTTGATCTAGTACTGATTTAAGTACTTCTTTTGCTTTGCGTAAGTCTGCATCGTAACCAACACCAATAACTAGATCGATACGGCGAGTTGATTCGCGCGAGTAATTAATAATTGAGTCAGACATAATTTTAGAGTTTGGCATGATGATAACTTTGTTATCTGGTGTGCGTAGTTCAGTAGAGAAAATTTCGATTTTTTTCACTGTACCAGCTTTACCGCCAGCTTCGACATAATCACCCGATTTGAAAGGACGAAGTAATATAATAAGTACGCCAGATGCGAAGTTAGATAATGAACCCTGCAGTGCTAAGCCAACTGCTAAGCCTGCAGCACCTAAAATAGCGATAAATGAAGTGGTTTCTATGCCTATTTGTGACAACGCCATTAAGATTGTTGCCATAAATACGATGGCATAAACAATGCTTGATACGAACGAACCTACAGCTTTATCTACTTTCTTTTTATCGAATGCTTTTTCAGTTAGGTTAGAGCAAAATTTTGCAACACGACCGCCCAGTAAAAAGATCACCAATGCAATTACAGCTTGAATGCCATAATGCAAAATCAAACCTGAGTTTTCGTTTATCCAGTTAAGTATTGTATCCATTATCACTCCTGATATTCAGTATTAAGCAGTTTGCTGGTTAAATTATATCTGATTTCAATTTATTATTTAATTAATTAATCTATTTATCTTTAAAAGAACGTCTTTAGGGTTAATTTTTATTTTACCCAACCAGATAAAAAACGATTTAAACATTCATTCTCTGGCTGCTTTATGAACAAAAATATTCAATTTTAAATTTTTTTCACTTTTTTTGCTCTTAACCCTTCACAAGATTTATTATTTTATGTATTATCCGCGCCACACCAAACAAGGTGTGTTGTGGCGGTTGTAGCTCAGTTGGTAGAGCCCCGGATTGTGATTCCGGTTGTCGCGGGTTCAAGCCCCGTCAATCGCCCCATCTTTTCCCTTCTTATCTCAATATCAAATACGTTCTTAAAATTCCATTTTATTTATTAATTAATATTAAGCACAAACCAAAAATAATGGCTGAAGCCTGTTCCTACAAGAAATATACACATGCATTACTCGTATGAGAGCGCTTTAGCGCCGATTGGTTGTTGCATATAACCTAAGCCTAAACACAATCACGGCTGAAGCCTGTTCCTACAAGCAACATACAATACACACACATGACCTCGTAGGAGAGCACTTTAGCGCCGATTGGTTGTTGCATATAACCTAAGCCTAAACACAATCACGGCTGAAGCCTGTTCCTACAAGAAATATACACATGCACCATCCGGTAGGAGAGCGCTTTAGCGCCGATTTCATAATTTAATCTATACTTCATTAAACCGTTTTATATTTAAAGGATTAAAATGAAACTTCGGTCACAGCAGCTACGTCAACATCGTCACTCTATTATTAACCACTATTATTCTGTGACCACATGTACACATCAACGAGTTAAATTATTTGAGGATTTTTGTAATGCGCGAATTCTAATACGCTCACTAAAACAATCTGATTTAAATGGCTTAACTAAAACAATTTGCTTTGTAATAATGCCTGATCATATGCATTGGTTATTGCAGCTGAAAACACAAGATTCGCTATCTTCGGTGGTGGCTAAAGTGAAAGGGCGTACATCATTTCTCATGCAAAAAGCTAAAAATGAGCAAATTTGGCAAGCTGGTTTCTACGATTCATTAATTCGAGATGAAGAACATTTATTACATCAAGCAAGATACATAGCTGCCAACCCAATGAGAGCCGGTATTGTTGACAACCTTGGAAGTTATCCCCATTGGGATTGTATTTATTTAACCCCCTCTGAACATGACTAACATAATCACGGCTAAAGCCTGTTACTACAAGAAATATACACATGCACCATCCGGTAGGAGAGCGCTTTAGCGCCGATTGGTTGTTGCATATTATCTAAGCCTAAACACAATCACGGCTGAAGCCTGTTCCTACAAGGAACATACAATACACGCACATGACCTCGTAGGAGAGCGCTTTAGCGCCGATTGGTTGTTGCATATAACCTAAGCCTAAACACAATCACGGCTGAAGCCAGTTCCCACAATAAATACACGCATGCATTATCCCATAGGAGAGCACTTTAACGCCGATTGGCTTTTGCATATAGCCTAGGCCTAAGCAAAATCACGGCTGAAACCTGTTCCTACAAGAAATATACACATGCATTATCCCGTAGGAGAGCGCTTTAGCGCCGATTGGTTGTTGCGTATAACCTAAGCCTAAGCACAATCACGGCTGAAGCATGTTCCTACAAGAAACATACACATGCATTATCCCGTAGCAGAGCGCTTTAGCGCCGATTGGTTGTTGCATATAACCTAAGCCTAAACACAATCACGGCTGAAACCAGTTCCCACAAGAAATACACACATGCACCATCCGGTAGGAGAGCGCTTTAGCGCCGATTAGCGTACCCTCGCTAACTTTACTCTCGCCAGCTCGCAAGCTGCTTTCTTGCAGACAAAAAAATGCCACCTTTCGGTGGCATTACACACGGGATTATTTCTACATTATAGAAATTATTTTCAAAAATTAGGTTCTAGGTTCTAGGTTCTAGGTTCTAGGTTCTAGGTTCTACAAAGCTAAACTTTTACCTTGAACCTTTCAACTTTAATCTTACTTCCAGCTTTTCATCTTGTGCCCTTTTACAGCATAGAAAAGAATGAATAAATAACAAGGTAACATTACGATATAAGCGCCCTGCTGGGCCGCGGCAGAATCCACACCACCACTTGCTAGACCCCAAAATAGAGGACCAAATGCCCCACCGGCGATGCCCATTACAAGCAGGCCAGAACCAACACTGGTTAATTTACCTAACCCAGACAACGCTAACGGCCATACCGCAGGCCATACAATAGCATTAGCAAATCCTAACACAGCTATCATCAATAGTGTATCTGGTAATTGCACTTCTAAACCAAGCGCTGTTGCGATCACAACTGAACTAGTATCGCTAAATACCACGGCAAGTGTTAATACACAGCCTAAAATTGCAGACACACTTAGCGCTGCTTGCTGCGAAATAACACGCGGAATAAGCACAATACCAACTATATAACCTAACACCATGCAGCTCATTGTATAAGAGGTCATGACACTATATTTTTCAATACCTAGCGACAATGCAAAAGTACCAATGGTATCGCCTGCAATCACCTCCACGGCTACATAAACGAATAATGCAACCACACCTAATGCTAGGCTTGGGTGAGAAAGTGCTTCTTTTACTTGTCCTTTAGCACCTAGCTCCTCATCATCAATAAGCTCTGGTAATGGCATTTTTGTCACTGCAAATGCCAATGCACCAATAAATAGCGCTAACCCTAAATAAGGATAAATTAAACTATTTGCCATTGAATCAATTTCAGCTTGTGATAAATCTTTACCAACAAGGCCGGTGAAATCACTTAGAATTAATGCTGTAAATACGATTGGCGCAATCACGCCAGCGCCTTTATTCAATATCCCCATGATGCTGACACGTGCTGCGGCCGATTCCTCAGGCCCAATCCGAACAACATACGGGTTAACTGCAGTTTGCAACAAGGTTTGCCCTGCCCCCATAACCAACTGCGCAAATAAAAACAGCACAAACACTTGAGTTTTTGCAGCTGGAATAAATAATAAACCTGCCACCATCATGGTTGCCATACCGAGTGCCATACCATTTTTATAACCGACTTTACGAATGATCATCGCCGACGGTACAGCAGTAAACGTCACCGCTATATAAAACGAGAATAAAATCAGTGAGGCTTGAAATGGACTCAGCTGTAATACTTGTTTTAAGTATGGCATTAGTGAACCATTTAACCAGGTTGCAAAACCTAGGATAAAAAATAAAGTGGCAACAATGGCCATGGGTATAAAATTACTTTGTTTATTTATTTTTGACACTGTGGCTTCCATAAAACTTCTTCTTGTTGCGAGCTATCGTTATAATTATTTATTGCAATTAAGTTCAAAAAACTTAAATCGACGATTAGCGTTGCTGTATTTTATAACACCTTGGCGACATTTAAATGACAATGTAGAAACAAAAATGACAGCGCTGCCATAAAACTTTACGTTAATTACCGCCATATTACTAGTAACAATTTATTTTACAACGACACAAAAAAGGGCCTTTATGGCCCTTTCAAAACGTAATTAGTTACTAATATATTAATTTATATGAGTAATTCTGCTTTTTAGTTTGCTATCTAAGCTACTACGTAATGCTACAGACTGCTGTTCAGAAACACTGATCGGAGCTGTATATTGCTGCCAACTCGCGCCATTATCTAAACTATACTCGGTATTTAAATATGTAAATGGCGTATTAACCTCAAGCTGACCATTGTTAATCACGCCACCGGGTACCGGCAAATGTAAAGTTATGCCTGCATTGGCCAATTTATTAAGCTCTTTCAAACCAACTGCAGCAGAGAATTGTGCCCAGTCTTTTTCTTGGCTTTTACGATCAACCTGCTCGCCTTCCCATGGTGCTTTATGCCATGCACGCTCAGCAACAGACAGAATACGCGGGAATATCATTGCCAATACTTGATCTTCGGTTCGAATAGTTTCAGACCAAACTTGTCCTTGCATACCTAAGATGTTTTCTGGCTTTTCTAATTTTGGTAGTGGACGACCAACTAAAGCTTCAAGGTTATCTATCGGCTCCCGTGTTCGGGTGTAATCTGCATTTGCATACACATCGTCTGGCATATAATTAAATGCTTTTTTAGTATCGGTATAGCGAGTTGCCCAATAATACCCACGTTCTTCTGGGTGAGCTTCATAAGGATGGTCAAAGTATAAGTGTGTACCATGCGATAGAATCACTTGGTAGCCAGCATTGGCAAGGCGATAAGCTCTGTCTGCAACACCCCACTCCCAAATATTGTCCCAGACGTTTGCTGTAAAGGTTTTGTTTGGAAACTCGTCGCGCTTAAATGGGTTTGTTTGGTCATACATTAAACCATCTTCCCATGCGCCAGGCGAAATCCCGCGTTTTTCAAGTAACTTGGCCACACGTTGTGTAAAGTAAGGTTTAAGATCTGCGGCACCGGCAACACCATTATTTGGATCGGCAAACATTGCTTGGCATATTGGCGAGCCAACCCATGAACCGGCCCCTACTTCATCACCACCAAAGTGCAAGTTAGTCAATTGCACACCGGCTTCGCGGTACATTTGTTGTAATTCGTAAGTAACCTTATCTAAAAAAGCGTAGGTTGAATCCATACATACGTTCATCGAGTTATCTTTGTAGTTTTGCACCGTCATATAAACCGAGGTATCTTTTGGATCACTCAATAAATACTGGGTTGCAGCACTGATATCGACTTGCTGAATCTCTTTCCCCGCATTCTTTTTATTAACAAGCTTATTTTTGGCTACTCGTTGCGCCTCATCGGCAAGCTTATGATAACGTGCTTCCATTGCTTTAATTGATGCGCGAGCATGCCCCGGCCCTTCAATTTCTGGAATGATTTGAATATGGCGGTCTTTAGCAAACTTTAATAATTCAACAAACTCACTACGAGTTAAGTAACCGTTACCTGAGCCGGATTTAAATGGTCCGGTGCCTAACTGGGTTAATAAACATTCTCTTTCTTCAAGGTCAAAACAGCGATAACCACCAATATCAGTTAACTCTGGTAATCCTGGAATTTCTAAGCGCCAACCTTCATCTTCGGAAAAGTGCCAATGTAGTTTATTCATTTTATAACGCGCCATTTGCTCAACCAATTTGAACATAGCGTCTTTACCGTGATAATTACGGCCATTATCATAGTGCATGCCACGCCAGGTATAACGAGGGCTGTCTTCAATCTCAAGTTGTGGAATGTCTACAGTCCCTTGGCTATTTGCCGGGAGTAGATTAAGTAAGCTCTGCATGGCAAAGAATACACCGGCATTATCACTACCAACAATTTCAATGCGATCGTCATCTATTTCAAGAGTGTAACTTTCTGATTTACCATCGGCCAACTGTGGATTTACTTTTAAGCTGATCAGTTTTTCTTTTGCTAGTTTGATGTGATCTGGCTGGGCTTTTAAGGTCAGGCCATAGTCATCTTGCAAATCTTGCATAAACACCATGACTTCGTTCTTTAACTGACCTTGGAAAGTGATCTGCCAGCTGCTATCAAGTGTCGCAGTGCCGCGATTAAACTCTACTTTTTGTGGCTTTGGAATGATCCGCTTTAATGCGTCTTGTTGCGATACTTGACTTGTCGTTTGTTGATTACGCTCAAAACGCACTTGTGGGGTGACTAATACCGTTAAATCTTTTGGCTCATTATAACGGCGCAGTTGATTTTCACGCTCAAACGGTGCAACAAACTGGGTCATATCTTCACTGTCAGTATTTGCAAAAATAGCCGGTTTATTATCACCAGAGACAAAAAAAGCACGTGGCATAAAGTCAGAATAAGCAACCACCCAAACTTGAGCGTCAAACTCAAGTACTAAGCTTTTGCCTGAAGCTAACCCTGTAAAGTTTTTAGTTGGGGTAATGCGGTGTAAATCGCCATTTACGTGTTCAATATTTAAACCCGCAACTAGCTCAGTACTGATCTTACGAACTGAGTGAATATACAACTGCCAGTCACTTTCACCTGCAGGAAGTGCAACATCAGATTGGTTGTTTAGTGTAATAGTTCCTAAAAAACCAGCGGCTTTATTATGAAAGTTATCAACCACAGCAAATGTCAGGGTGGTTTCTTTGGCAAAGTTATTCACATCATTTTGCGAAAACTGCGCCTGCGCCATTAATGGCATTATCGTGATCAAACTTGCTAAAGTTCGCTTTTTAAAATCCATTGCTCTCTCCTCGTTGTATACCCTAAGACTACGCATTTCCCCCCACGTAATCTGTTATTTATTATTATTCATTCACCTCCATCATATAAAAGATAAAATGACAGCGCTATCATTAATTGAAAGAATAGGGAATAAGCGGTAAGCGGTAAGCGGTAAGCGGTAAGCGG
>NZ_JACJEW010000067.1:21204-21428 GCF_014164315.1 Pseudoalteromonas sp. SG44-1 | reverse complement strand
TAGCTCTGTTGTTTTTAAGCGATTCATAAGATCACAAAACACCATGAATGTTCCCTCGCTTCCCACATTTTTTAATACTATTAGTTCATTGATATATAAAGGCTAATTCTGGGGATACTTTAGGTCTTCTTCCCCATATAATTAAATTAACAAGCGCGGCATAAACCGCGCTTTGAATTTACTCTGATACAGAAGGTTCAGTATTTGCTTGAGCATCGCTTACA
>NZ_JACJEW010000067.1:0-21104 GCF_014164315.1 Pseudoalteromonas sp. SG44-1 | reverse complement strand
GGAGCTTCGTCAGTTAACAAGTATTTATCCAGCCACTGCTCTTGTTCCCATAAAACATGTAATAAGCTTTTACGGGCACGATAACCATGGGCTTCGTAAGGTAGCATCACTAAACGCGCTTCTTTGCCTAAACCTTTGAGCGCAGCGTACATACGCTCGCTTTGCATCGGGAAGGTGCCGTGAGATTAAGGGTGGGTCTTCTTCCCCATATAATTAAATTAACAAGCGCGGCATAAACCGCGCTTTGAATTTACTCTGATACAGAAGGTTCAGTATTTGCTTGAGCATCGCTTACAGGAGCTTCGTCAGTTAACAAGTATTTATCCAGCCACTGCTCTTGTTCCCATAAAACATGTAATAAGCTTTTACGGGCACGATAACCATGGGCTTCGTAAGGTAGCATCACTAAACGCGCTTCTTTACCTAAACCTTTGAGCGCAGCGTACATACGCTCGCTTTGCATCGGGAAGGTGCCAGAATTCGGGTCTTCTTGGCCGTGGATCATTAACATCGGCTCGTTAATTTTTTCAGCATGAAAAAACGGTGACATATTGGCGTATACATCCTGTGCTTGCCAAAAATCACGTTCTTCTCCTTGAAACCCAAACGGTGTCAAGGTCCTATTATAGGCACCACTGCGGGCAATACCAGTTTTGAATAAATCACTGTGGGCTAATAAGTTTGCTACCATAAAGGCGCCATATGAGTGGCCTGCAATGGCGATTTTATCTTTATCTGCAATGCCTTTTTCGACCAGCACATCTACCGCAGCTTTGGCACTTGCAACTAACTGCTTTCTAAATAAATCATTTGGCTCTTTACCATCAACACCGACGATTGGCATCTTCGGATCATCAAAAACAGCAATACCTTTTGCGAGGTAAGGCATTGGCCCCCAATAACCTATGTAGGTAAATTCGTACGGCGATTCACGTACTTGCGATGCAACTGCTTTATCTTTATATTCCAGTGGGTATGCCCACATTAATACAGGTAATGGACCTTGCGTTTTATCGTAACCTGGAGGTAAATATAGCGTACCAGAGAGTTCAACACCGTCATCACGTTGGTAACGCACAAGTTCTTTAGTCACCCCTTTAAACGCCGGGTATGGATGCTCAAAGGTAGTGAGCTGAGTCAGAGTGTCGGCATCTAAATCGCGAATAAAGAAGTTAGGTTGTTCGGCCTTAGATTCACGAATAGTAATTAATCGCTCACCTTCATCATCAAGCATGGCACGAACTCGCTCGTAATATGGCGCTTTTGATTGCCATAAACGCTTGGTTGTATTGGTCTTAATGTCGTACTGATCTAAAAATGGCACATTCCCTTGCTCTGACGCACCATCACCGCGCAAAAATATATAACGTCCACCAACCACTTTAATAACGTTTACACCGAGATCATTTCGCTCATAAATAGCGTCGCCCGGATCTTTATAAGCATCGTTATAGCTGCGCTGTGAAAACAATACGCGGTTATTATCCGCATCGCGTGGTTGGATCACATAGGTACGTAACTGGCGATCACTAAAACGCCACTCGGTTAAAAACGCAACGTTTTCATTCGCCCACTCAATACCTGAAAAACGTCGTTCTAGTTTAGCAAATAGTTTTGGTTCACGTTTAAAAGGTGAGCGTAAACTATATAGATGATCATGATACGGCACATCGGTTTTCATATCGCCGCCATCTTGCGCCTGCGCCCAAATGATCTCAGCACCTTGGTCATCACGCCACTGAAAATCACGACGACCCGTTCGCACACTGTCATAACCTTGTGGAATGTTGTCGGCCAGTGGCTGTTTAGACAATTGCGCTAACGTATAACCACGCATGCCAAGCACCTGCCACGTTGTCGCAAAGCGTCTATAGGGTACTTGATACGAAAATGGTTCGTCGATAGTGGCTACTAAAATATTGGTTGAATCAGGCGAGATCGAAAATGATTTAAATAATGCTGGTTTGCCAATCGATAACGCAACACCGCTCAGAGGAATATAAGTTAATTGACCTTGGCCGTAAAACTTAAACTGCAACTCATCAAACGGGCTGGTTAATAAATTTTGGTAAGTCCGTGCTGGCGCTTTTTGACCGCTACTTTGTTGAATAACCGGCACAACGCTATTTGCATCACTAACTAATTTCGGCTTGCCAAGGTTAACCGCTTGGTTAGCAACAATTGCCGTGCTATCTGGTAACCATTGATAAGGGGTAGCTGTTAGCACTGAATTAAGAGCCACAGTTGACAACTGACGTGCTTGTTTAGTTTCGGCGTTATACACCCACAATTGCGCCTGAGTTGGTTGCTCAACAATAAACGCTAAATATTCGCTATTACTTGACCATTTAGGTGAGCGGATCACCCCTTGAGGTAAATTATTAACGGTAATCACAGCCCCAGTCGCAATATGTTTAACTTGTAACGCACTAAATTTAGTGCGAGGACGTGAGCGTGAAAAGTTTGCCGGGTTTAACTTTATACCCGCCAATTTCAATTCTTCTTTTGCTAAATCATCTAATGTTTCAACACGTTTACGCTCAAACAGCGCTAACCATTGACCATCAGCCGATAGGTAGCTACTCGGTGCTAATTTAGCATCAACCAGCGCGGCTAAATCACTTGAAGGGGTTTGATAGCCTTGTGCAGCAAGTACCGAGCCTGAAACACTTACGCTCAGCACTAACGCTAATAACAGCCTGATGCCTTTCATGGTGTATCCTTGATTTTTTATTATTAATAGCTGTATCTAAACATGTTTTGCAACATTCATAAAGTTTTTGCGATTCTAGCTTCAATAACGCCGATAGATGACTTATTAGCTGAAACTACGTTAAACTGGCGCCTTCGTTCAAGCAATTGCTGACGCATACATTAAAATGAAAACAAAAACCGATAAAATAACTATTTTTGACGTTGCCAGAGAAGCTCAAGTTTCTAAGTCAACGGTGTCGTTAGTGCTTACAAACAGTGACAAAGTCAGTGATAAAAGCAAAGAAAAAGTATTGCATGCCATTGATAAGCTTGGCTATGTATATAATAGAGATGCGGCAGCACTGAGAAGTCGCCGCTCTAACTTAGTGGCGTTAGTTATTAATGACTTAACTAACCCTTACTCTGCGCAAATAGCGGTAGGACTTGAAAACCATATTCATGCCCTTGGTATGCTGCCGATGTTAGTGAACACCGCCGAAAATGTTGAGCGCCAAACACAAGTTGTTAAAACACTCAAAGAATATAATGTTGCCGCATTTATCATGTGTCCTGCCCCGGGAACTACCCAGCAGTGGGTTGATGAACTTATCAATAGTGGTTTCCCGGTCATTCACATTATGCGCGAAGTGGCTTTTTGTGCCGCCCCGACAATATTGCCGGACAATAAAAAAGGCACTCATCTAGCCACTAGCCATATTTTACAACAAGGTATTGAGGATATCGCTTTTATAGGTGGAACTGATGATATTTCTGATCATCATGAACGTTTAAGTGGTTTTCACAGTGCCTTAAAGCAGTTTAATATCCATCAACACAAACCAACGATCACCGCCGCCACGAACCGTCAAGGCGGGCGCGATGCCTTTGCTACGTTGTATGCGCAATACCCTGCGACTAAAGCGATTATTTGTTTTAATGATGTTATTGCATACGGTGTCATAGAAGCCATTCGCCAACATGGTTTGATACCCGGTAAGGATATAAAAGTAGTCGGTTTTGATGATTTAGCTGATTCATGTTTAATGTCTCCCTCGTTAAGCAGTGTCACCATCAATGCGGACGATATTGGTAAGCATACTTGCCAAGTACTGCAAGAATTACTTAATCAAGGCACTCCTGCGGTGCGTACCTTAGTCGATGTTCATCTGCAAGTAAGAGATTCAAGTCAATGAAAAAAGTCTTAGTAATTGGCTATGTATGGCCAGAACCAAATTCATCAGCGGCCGGCACTCATATGATGTCGCTATTAAAAGCGTTTAAAAATGAAAATTGGGCGGTTGAATTTGCCAGTCCCGCTCAGAAAACCGAGCATATGGTTAATCTGGATGACTACGGGATCAGCAGCGCAACTATTGCCCTTAATTGTGCAAGTTTTGATGAATATGTTATCAACTACGCCCCTGATATCGTCATGTTTGACCGTTTTATGATGGAAGAACAATTTGGCTGGCGAGTAGATAAACATTGCCCTAACGCAGTAAAAATCCTTGATACTGAAGATTTACAATGCTTACGCAATGCCCGCCATGAAGCGCATAAAGGCAACCGAGCATTTAACCATAGTGATTTACACTCTGACCTCGCCAAACGAGAAATAGCCGCTATTTTACGCTGTGATTTAAGTTTAATTATCTCAAGTTTTGAAATGCAATTACTTGCTGATGTATTTAAAGTCGACAGTAACTTATTGCATCATCTGCCTTTTATGGTCGATTTAAGCTCACTCCCTGAGCAAACTAAATCGTTTGAGCAACGCCAACACTTTATGACCATAGGTAATTTTCGCCACGCCCCAAACTGGGATGCCGTACTCTATTTACAACAAATCTGGCCGCTCATTCGTAAACAACTACCCCAGGCTGAGTTACATATTTATGGCTCTTACCCACCGCCAAAGGCCACCGCGCTTAATAACCCCAAAACTGGCTTTTTAATAAAAGGTTGGGCGCATGATGCCTATCAAGTAATGGAAAGTGCGCGTGTGTGCATCTCACCACTGCGTTTTGGTGCTGGCATTAAAGGAAAGCTGTTAGAGGCGATGATCATGCAAACACCCAGTGTTACAACGACAATTGGTAGTGAGGGTATGCACCATGATTTACCTTGGAGTGGTGTGGTTGAAAATGAGCCGCAGCAATTTGCCGATGCCGCTGTGGCTCTGTATCAAAATAAAAGTTTATTTACGCAGGCACAAACAGCCGGTAATACGATATTAAAAACGCACTACGACAAACAGCTTTTATCTAATAATTTAATCATTAAAATTCAATTGATTAAAGAGAAATTACAAGCTCACCGCGAAGCAAATTTTACAGGCCAAATGCTCAAACACCACACAATGCGTAGCACTCAATATATGGCGCAGTGGATTGAGGCTAAAAACAAATAAAAAAAACTAGACAGGCGGTGATTAGTGTTTAAAATTCCCGCCAAACTAGCTAGGCAAATTTAGATGTATTGTCTATATTTTTTAACTGAATAATTTAAATTTTGGCTCAATACAAATTTGAAAACCGCAACGTTCACAGAAAAGCGCAAATTTATCGTTAAACTGGGTAAGATGCTTCATAAGTATGGCACCCCAGCTTATCGACTCGAAGCTCACTTAATGGAAGTGGCTACTTACCTTGATCTTAAATCTTCATTTGTCATGTCACCCACTTCCGTTACTTTTGTAATTTGGACCGATGGCCATGAAGATGAATATACTCACGTTGCCCGTGTTGATCCTGGCGATCACGATTTAGGTTCGTTAGCCGATACCGATGATCTGGTTAATAAAATGCTCAATGGCGAACTCACGCTACAAGAAGTTGACGTTCAACTCGACGCCATTTTTATTATGCCAAATCCGTATAATCGCTTTACCACAGGGGTTGCCTTTGCCACCTCAGGCGGCGCATTTGCAATGCTGATGGGCACCAGCTGGAATGACGTATTTTGGTCAGCGCTACTTACCTCTGTCGTTTACTTATTTGTACTGTGGTCAGCGCGTTCAAAACGCGTGGGCCATATGTTAGAGCCATTAGTGGCGATAGTCTCGGCTATTTTGGCCTGCGCTGTAAGCGTGCATTTAGACGTCGGGATTAATATTCGTTTAGTGGTATTGTCTGCGATTATTGTGTTTATACCCGGGCTTGCATTAGCACTGGGCCTAGCAGAACTTGCAGCGCGGCATTTAGTTTCTGGTACAGCGCGTGTGATGGATGCTTTTATGCTGTTGTTTAAACTGTATTTTGGTGCCTTCATCGGCATTGCGATTGGTTTTGCACTATTCGGCCAAGCCGATTTCGTACAACCTGACCCTTTACCTAAATGGACGGCTTGGTTGGCAATCTTTTTACTCTGTAGCAGCTTAATCGTTATTTTTAGAACCAAACTAAAACATGCTACATGGTCTATCGCCTCTGGCTTTATCGCTTATGGCAGCAGTATTGGCTCTGCGATGTATTTAGATTACACCTTAGGAACATTTGTAGGTGCATTTGCGGTGGGTGTATTTAGTAACCTATTTAACCGCGTAGCAAACGCTCCTGCCTCAATTGTTGCCATGCAAGGCTTGATTGTATTAGTTCCAGGTAGCAAAACTTACATAGGTCTAAACTCATTAATTGAAGGGCAAGACTTTGTGTATGCGGAGCACATCGGCCAACAAACCTTCCTAATATTTATGTCATTGGTGGCTGGATTAATCTTTGCCAACGTTGCACTCCCACCGAAAAAGAGTTTATAAAGCAATTAAGTGCGGTAGTCACTATCGCGCTTAAACCTTATCACTTTAATCTCTTCATTAAACGCCTACTTGTGCGTATTAATCGCATATTTTAGCATTTAAGGTACACCTTGTTATAATCCTTCGATAATTAAAACATGCGAAGGAAAATTCATGATAAAAACTAGCCTAGCACTGGCTCTTGGACTCTCAAGCTCACTGGCATTTGCAGCCACATCGCTTACTGTAGAAGATATCCCTAAAATTCAGTCAGTTATTCAAACCAGCATTAGTCCAAATGGTGACAATGTTGCATTTACCCGCTCAGTGCCACGTGAATTATACGTCGACGAGAATGGTGCCAATTATAGCGAACTCTATGTCGTCGATGATGAAGGTGTCGAGCGTCCTTTCATTACCGGCTCTGTAAGTATCAAGAGTATTCAATGGTCAAACGATAGCAAAACGATCTACTTTTTAGCAAAACTTAAAGACGACAAGTTTACCGCGTTATATCAAATTCCAGTGGATGGTGGTCAAGCGCAAAAAGTACTATCGCTTAAAGACACATCAATTTCTAGCTATCAGTTAAGCCCGAATAACAAACAACTCGCTATTTTAGCTATGCCAGCGGCTGATAAATCTGAAAAAGAGCTGAAAAAATTAGGCTTTATGGCTGAGGTGTACGAGCTAGGCTTAAGAGATAAACAACTATTTATTGTCGATTTAGCCAAAACAGATAAACCTCTTACACCAACAGCGCTTAACGTTGCAAACTATGTAAGTGATGTAAACTGGGCCGCAAAAGGCGATAAGTTATTAGTAAAAACCCAGCCTACAGCGCTAATTGACGACAAATACACTAAATCACAATGGCACTTATTTGATATTGCGACTAATCAAGTGACGATGTCGTTTGCTACTGAAGGTAAATTAGACGGTGCTGAACTGTCTCATGATGGTCGTTACATCGCAATTCTAGGTGCCGAAGATAAGCATGATCCAGCCGCTGGTCGTTTATTTTTAGCTGACACAAAAACAGGTGAAGTAAGTGATTGGTTACCTAATTTCATGGGTCATATCGTTGATTTTGAATGGTCACATAAACGCAACACGCTTAATTTTATTGCCAATGTAGGTACGCAAAGTTTTGTCGCAAGCATTAAAACCGGCTCTAATAAATACAAAAAAATTATTAATGAAGGCCAATTTATTGCATCAAATCTGAGTATTTCTGATTCAGATAAAACCTTAGCGCTACGTGCAAACACTGCAAAGCACCCAAATGAAGTATTCATTATTCGTGGTTCTAAAGCACAACGTTTAACGGATTCAAACAACTGGTTGAATGACAAACGTTTTGCTAAGCAAGAAACTATTTCACTTAAGGCTCGCGACGGTGTTGAGATTGATGGCGTATTAGTCTACCCATTAGATTATGAAAAAGGCACGCGCTATCCATTGATCATGTCAGTGCACGGTGGCCCTGAAAGCCATGACAAAGACGGTTGGGTAACAAACTACTCGCGTCCAGGTCAAATGGGAGCAGCACGTGGTTATGCAGTATTTTACCCAAATTACCGTGGCTCTACAGGTAAAGGCGTTGATTATTCAAAGCTTGGTCAAAACGACTATGCAGGTAAAGAGTTTGACGATTTAATTGACTTTAAACAGCATCTTGTTGAAATGGGCTTAGTTGATACTAAACGTGTTGGTATTACGGGTGGCTCTTATGGTGGTTATGCATCAGCATGGGCCGCAACAAAATTGACTGAACACTTTGCTGCGAGCGTGATGTTTGTAGGTGTTACCAACCAACTATCTAAATTTGGAACTACTGATATTTCTAACGAAATGAATCTTGTGCATGCACGTTCATACCCATGGGATAAATGGCAGTGGTATTTAGAGCGCAGCCCTATTTACTGGGCAGGCCAGTCTAAAACACCATTACTGATCATGCATGGTAAAGATGATCCTCGCGTACACCCTGCACAATCAATGGAACTGTACCGTTATATGAAAGTACAAGGCAAAGATGTACGCCTTGTATACTATCCTGGCGAAGGTCATGGTAACCGTAAAGTAGCCGCGCAATATGATTACAGTTTACGTTTAATGCGTTGGATGGATAACTATTTAATTGACGGCAAAAAAGACATGCCAGCATTCGAGATTGACCATGCAGGCAAGTTAAAAGCGGTAAAAGACGCCAATAAATAATCCTATTATTTTGTGTTAAATACGCTTTTAGGCCAACATTCGTGTTGGCCTTTTTGCTTTTAAATAACAATGAATATGGATGTAATATAAAGACCTAACTCGGTAATTTTTACAAGAAAACACCTTAACAAGCTCAAATATAAAAAATTAAATCAATATATTACAACAACTTAAAAGTTGGCTTCTGTCTTGCAATATTCATTGTAATTAATGAGTAAAGCAAGGAAAACCCATGAATATTTTTGAAGCACTTCGTAATGATCACGACAAACAACGTTCGCTTGTCGATGCGCTGATAAAAACCCAGGGGGAGTCACCGAATAGACAGTCTCTTATGGATAATTTAAAACATGAGTTAGTAGAACATGCTAAATTTGAAGAGCGTTATTTCTATAATCCTTTGATGTTTGATGATTTAACCCATGAAAAAGCCCGTCATAGTATTGCAGAGCATCATGAACTTGATGAATTGATTGAGCAACTTGAAGAAACTGATATGAGCTCACCAGCGTGGCTTGTGACCGCTAAAAAATTACATCATCTTGTACATCATCATCTGGCTGAAGAAGAGCATGAAGTATTTCAACTAGCCGGTAAAGCGCTAACCGAAAGTCAAAAAGAAAGTCTAGCCGAAAAGTATAATGATGCGATGAGTTAACTGCTATATGTGCCCGCTTTAATTTATAAAGCTCTCTAAATAGCAACAACTCTATACCATTTGCATTTATTAGGCACCTCTAACACGGTCAATACTTGGCTAAGCAAACACTCTTAAATTAACTAAGCCCGGCATCAAACGCTGGGTTTTTTAATGCTCATGCTCCATCCCCACCTTTATTTAATATGAAAATCATTCATTGAATGTAAATATTTCGCAATTGAACATACAACTGATAATTGTTATCATACTTACCTTGGTTGCTTATTAGATTAATAATCTTTATTCTTGTCATGAAGGAAGTACAATGAAATCCCGCCCGCTTTATCTGGCCTCACTGATCAGTGCATTATTAACATCAACAACACTTATTGCTGATGATGACACAGCTGAAAATATGGAAGTGATGGTTGTCACCGCTTCTGGTTATGAGCAAAAATTAATAGATGCACCTGCAAGTGTCTCGGTTGTCTCTCGCGAAGATCTACAAAATAAGCCATTTACTAGCCTTGCTGATGCGCTTCGTGATATCGAAGGTATCGATGTTGGTGCCGGACAAGATAAAAACGGTAATATTAGTATTACCATGCGTGGTTTACCCGCAAGCTATACTCTAGTGCTTATTGATGGCCGCCGTCAAAGTGATGTAGGTAATATAGGCCCAAACAACTTTGGTAACAGCCAATTTATGTATATGCCGCCACTTGAGGCTATCGAGCGAATTGAAGTCGTTCGTGGCCCAATGTCCACTTTATATGGCGCTGATGCAATCGGTGGTGTAATCAATATTATCACTCGTAAAAATCTTGATAGCACCCATGGTAGCGTCACGGTAAGCAGTAATATCCAACAAGACGATCAATACGGTAACGATAATAAAGTCGATATATATTTGACCGGCCCAAGCGGCGTTGAGGGATTAACTTACGGGATCCGTGGTAGTTTTTATGACCGTCAAGAAAGTGAGCCAACTTACAGCGAAAGTTTACCACTTCCAGATGGCAGCATGTGGGTTGATGATGGTAGCTTTGGCGATAAAAAAATCGTTGCAGCACGTAACTGGAATGCCGGCGCAACAATAAACTACCTGATCAATAATCAGAATGAAATTACCTTTGAGTACGACATAGCCAAACAGCGTTACGATAACACCGAAGGTCAAACGGGTACGTTAGATAGCCCAGTCAGTTTATGGCGTGTTAGCAAAGGCATTGTACAGCCACGCGTTGGTTATACTCCATATCAACGTGTTGAACGTGAGCAATTTGTATTTGCACATGTTGGTCGATACGATGTTGGTACGCTTACCAGCAGCATTACCCAAAGCAGCAGTGAAAACTTTGGTCGCTCATTACCTCTTAATGTACAAGAGCGTTTAGGTGTGCAGGCCATTTGGGACCAAGCAGTACAGGATCAAGGCATCGACAAGCCAGAACTAACGGATGCAATTTACGCTCAACTTGATGAGACTTTTTTACCACGCCCAATGCGTACACTAAAACTTGATAACTTAATTATTGATACTAAGTTTGAATCAAATATAGATAACCACTATTTTGTAGTAGGCGCACAATATTTTGATGCCGAAATGGAAGATGGTGTATTTGGTATGTACGGGGATGGCTTCCGTGAAGGTACGACTCAAGATCATCGTCAAACAGCTGTATTTGCTGAAGATAACTGGGAAATTACCACAAATCTAACTGCAACTTTCGGCGCTCGTTATGATCATCATAATATCTTTGGCTCACAAGTTAGTCCTCGCGCTTATTTAGCCTACTCTCCTGCTGATGAATGGACTTTCAAAGGTGGTATCAGCACAGGATATAAAACCCCAGAGCCAAACCAACTATTCTCTGGTATTACAGGTTTTGGTGGCCAAGGTACTAAACCTTTTGTTGGCACGCCAGACTTACAACCTGAAACCAGTGTAAACTACGAAATGGCTGCTTACTTTAATGGCAGTGATAGTTTTAGTGGTAACGTAACGGTGTTTTACAATGATTTTAAAGACAAAATCATTAACCAAGATAACTTACCAAACTGTGAAGTGGCCATAGCTGATGAACCTTGTGTTGAAATTGGCGCAGGTTGGGCAGGCATCGGTAGCACCACCTTTACTCAAGCTGCTAACGTAGATAAATCAGCTACTCGTGGTGTTGAAATTGCTGCTAATTGGCAGATTATTGAACAGTTGTCACTACGTGGTAACTTTACTTACACCGATAGTGAAGTGAAAAGTGGCCGTGATGAAGGACTACCTTTAGTTAATACACCTAAAAATATGTATAACTTAACGCTTGCATGGCAACCATTGGATGATTTGAGTATTTCACTTATTTCTGAAATCCGCAGCGATCGTTACCGTGGTACGGCAAATGTGTCTGGTCCACAGGGCCCTGAAACACAAAAGCTCTACTACAAAGCCTATGATTTATATCATTTAGCAGCAAGTTATAAAATTAATGATAGCCTAGCATTAAATGCCCGTATTAATAATCTGTTAGATGACGACTTATCAAGCCGTACTTGCTTATTAGCAACCTCAGAGGAAGAGTACGAATGTACATCTGATTACAATACCACCCAAAAAGCACGCAGCTTGTGGGTATCAATGAGTTACAGTTTCTAGAATAAAAAGCTATAAAAATAAAGCCCAGCAATAATGCTGGGCTTTTTATTATTACGATTTAACCGTGCCTTTTATACTTCATCACCCAACACAGATCCGTGGCCGAAGCAGATTAAAGCGTATACTCAATAAGGGTTCCCGATGAATAAGCAAAGGAAGCCTTAACTTATAGAATTAAATTTTAGAGTTTATTCGCTTAGTATGTAAAGATATGTTCTGAAAGATTTAATTTAAATCATTGAGGGATCTTATGTATAGAATATGGCTATTAAGTTTATGCTTTGTCTTCGGTGTTGCAAATGCACAAACGCCGCAACCACTGAGTTATGACGCATTATTAAGCAACTATAATTACGATTTTGACGTTAACTATTTTAACCTTGACTCACAAGGGCTGTCGTTAAAAATGGCGTATATTTACTTACCAGCAAAGGCTGGTAAACCCGTTGTGACTTTAATGCACGGTAAAAACTTTAACGCTCATTACTGGACTGAAACTGCACTATTGCTACAAAAAATCGGTTATGGCGTGCTGATACCTGACCAAATTGGTTTTGGAAAATCATCTAAACCACGAGATTATCAATTCTCTTTTGCAGCCTTAGCTAGTCACACCCATGCTTTAATGAGCCAACTTAATATAAATAAATCAATTGTATTGGGTCATTCTATGGGCGGTATGCTGGCAAGTCGCTTTGCGCTTATGTATCCACAAACAACCCAACAATTAATTTTACTCAACCCTATTGGCCTTGAAAATTACCTGCAATATGTTGATTATAAAGACACTAACTTTTTTTATAAAAATGAGTTAACTAAAACACCTGCCGGGGTAAAAGCATACCAGCAAAAAAATTACTATGACGGAAAATGGAATAACCAATTTGCTGCTCTGACGAATTTTATCACCGGACAAATTCAAGGCCCAGATAAAGAGCTAGTAGCGTGGGTTAACGCAAAAACATACGACATGATTTTTACTCAACCCGTTATCACCGAGTTTAAAAACTTCATCATGCCTGTTTCACTAATTATAGGTACAAGAGACAGAACAGGACCTGGCCGTAACTGGAAGAAACAAGGGGTAGATTATGAACTTGGCCGCTACGATCAATTAGGTAAATCAGCCGCGGCATTAATTCCTCACAGCCAACTACTTGAACTGACTGATTTAGGTCATTTACCCCATATTGAAGATTTTAAGCGCTTTAAAGCTGTATTGTTAAAAGTCTTAGAAGCAGGCTCAAAGCCACTAGAGTAATATTTAGGCAGATCAGCGGTTAAAGTTATTAACAGCTGATTTGATTACTCAACGCTGACCTTTGAAAACCAATTAATAAACATAAATGCCTACTATTAGATACCTTTTAGCGATAACAGAAAAATATTGTTAATTAGCATGTGGATTCACTTTTAATATTTTGATGGCACTAAAAAATAACAACTCACTGATATAATTAGACTAAAACCCTATCTCCATTAATATATTACTATTCTGAAGTTATTTAAAAATTAAATAACTTTTCAGTTTAAAACTAAAAAAGCAGGTAATGTAAACTTAAAGTTAAAAAAACAAGCAGTCTGTTGTTGACCAAATTACAACCTTAGCTTACTCTATGTAAGCGCTTACAACACACACATTGATAAATGTAAGCGCTTACAACTTCGTTCGTAGACACAATAACAACCACAACGAAGTACTTTTAAATTTTTGTCGATACTGGGGTTCAACTAATGAACATGACAACAACCAAAGTAAGCCGCCTTGTTGCGGCAATATCCATGACCATGCTATTTGGCTGTGGTGGAAGTGCTGAGACAAAATCTGACTTCACAAAAGTCGATCCACAAAAGCCGGTTTCTGATTGGCAAATGGTTTGGAGTGACGAATTTGATGGCGCAAGTATTGATTCTAACAAATGGAATTTTGAATTAAGTTGTGCCGGTGGTGGTAACAACGAAAAACAATGTTACACCGATAACGAGCAAAATGCGTTTATCAAAGATGGCATATTAAATTTAGTTGCTTTACCGGCCGACGAAGGTGCCGAAAAGCCTTATACATCGGCACGTTTGAACACCCGCTACAACGCAGATTTTACTTATGGCCGTTTTGAAATGCGTGCAAAGTTGCCTTCAGGGCAAGGTAGCTGGCCTGCTTTTTGGATGATGCCAACCGATGAAGAATATGGTACTTGGCCGCGCTCTGGCGAAATTGATATTTTAGAAGCTGTAAATTTAAAAACAGTTGCTGAAGATGGCACCGTTGAAGCTAATATTCATGGCACACTTCACTATGGTCGTGAATGGCCTAACAACTCGAACTCTGGTAAAGCGTACACATTTGCAGAGGGGATGAACCCTGCTGACGATTTTCATACTTACGCTATTGAATGGCAAGAGGGCGAAATTCGTTGGTACGTAGATGACTACTTATATGCCACACAACGTCGTTCTGAAGTTCGTTATAACTCAAAAGACGAAGCTGTTGGCCTAAAACATAGAGGTTGGTTTGCTGAATACTTTGAACAAGGTAATGGCGAGCTTACAACACATTGGGATAATGCCCCCTTTGATAAAGACTTTTACCTTATTTTAAATAATGCCGTTGGCGGTGATTGGCCGGAAAACGTAAATAACTTAGGCGTTGACGCTGCAGCATTTGCAGAGGGTCAAAGCTTTGAGATTGATTACGTACGCGTTTATCAATGTGCAGCTAATACTGACACAGGTAAAGGCTGTGAGACAGTGCGCCCAGGTTACGACAACTTAGAAGATGCACTTGTTGAAGGTAAAGCGCCTGTACCTACTCCACCAAGTGATGGTGTTGCAAAAAACCTTGATATTTTTAATGGTAGCTTAGACGCAAACTGGATCGCTTGGGATTGTTGTGGCGGAACCACACCAGAAACCATTACCGACGCTGACAAAGGCGACGTGGTTAAATTTAATATCAACGATAATAACGGTACAGTATTAGGTTTTTCAACCCGTGGCGGTCACTTCCCTGATGGCTTTGCAGGGTCATCGTCTCCATTTGATGCTTCTTTACTGCTTGATTTAAATGGTCGTGTATCATTTGATATGAAAGTAGTGACTCCTCCAACATCTTCAACTACTTGGTTATTAAAGGCTGAAGCCGGTGATGGCGGTCCTAATACCGGCGATGTCCCACTTAGCGATAGTAATGAAGGCGTAACACCGGTTACAGGCCAATGGCAAACCTATACATTCCCACTTTCTTTACTACAAGAAAGAGGCCTCGATATAAGTGCCATTGATGTATTAATGGTATTTCCTACATGGCAAACAGGTGGCGGTGCCGAGTACTTAATTACCAATGTAGCTATTGAAGGTGACTTACCAAAAGTCGATCTTTTCAGTGATGAACAAAACCTAGATTGGCCAATGTGGGATTGTTGTGGTGGTTCAAAACCGGTTGAAGTAATGGATGATGAAGAACACGGTTTAACGGCTGAGTTTACTATTGGCGCAACAGCAACAGTAATGGGCTTTAATAGCCGCACAGCTGCAGGCGGAAGCGGTGAAGCATTCGATGCTACTTCGATATTAGAAAACGGTGTAATAGCGTTTGAGTTAAAGGTGATCTCAAAACCAAATAATCTTGATTCAGTTTGGAGTTTCAAAGTTGAGTCTGATAACGGTAGCTCTGCTGTCGAAATTCCATTAACTGACAGCGTCGAAGGTGTAGAACCTACTATTGGTGAATGGCAAACATATACCTTTACCCTTGCTGATTTAGCGGGTGCAGGTTTAGATGTTAGTGCATTAGATGTGGTGATGATTTATCCAACTTGGGACACAGGTGAAGGCGCTGTTTATCGTGTAGATAACGCATTCATTGGCATTCCATAACTAAGAATCACTTTATGGTAGGTGCGTATAAGCACCTACTTACCGTAAAAAATTTAGTAAAAAGCAGAGCAATTATGAACACAAATAAGTTTAAAAAAAGCCAAATAGCGGCTTCTGTGTCACTTATCATCGCTGCAAGCACATTTAACTTCGCTAACGCTGCGCAAGAAAGTACTGCCGAACCTGAAATCGAAGTAATACAAATTAAAGGTATACGTGGTTCACTGATCCGCTCTATGGACATGAAACGCGATGCATCTGGAGTAGTCGATGCAATTTCTGCCGAAGAAATGGGTAAATTCCCAGATACCAACTTAGCTGAATCACTACAACGCATTACGGGTGTATCGGTGAGCCGTGCAAACGGCGAAGGTAGCCAAATTACAGTCCGTGGTTTTGGCCCTTCATTTAATTTGGTAACACTTAACGGTCGCCAAATGCCTGGAACGGGTAACTCTCGTTCGTATAATCTTGAAAACATCGCCTCAGAAGGTGTAAGTGCCTTAGAAGTATTTAAAACTGCCCGTGCTGATGTGCCTAGCGGTGGTTTAGGTGCGACAGTTAATATTTCAACATCGCGCCCTCTGCAAAGACCTGGGCAGCACTTTTCAGCAACAGCAAAAGCAATTCATGACTCATCAAATGAAGTTGGTAGCGATGTAACACCTGAAATATCAGCTATTTACAGCAATACCTTTAATGATGAAATGTTTGGTATTGGCTTTTCATTCTCGCATCAACAGCGCGACTTTCAAAAACAAAGCGCTAATATTCAAGGTTGGCAAGCTAATGTAGATTTACCGACTCTTTCAGAAGATAAATTTATTGATGCTCGCCCAGTTGATGCAGACGGTAATCGCGTAGGTAATCACTTTTTTGCAAAAGACATGAACTACGCTATTGAAGATTTACAACGTGAGCGTACCAATGGGCAAGTAACACTGCAATTTGCACCCACTGATAATTTTGTGGCCACCCTTGATTACACAGCAAGTGAGGCTACAACAGGGTCAAAAACTCTCGGCTGGGGTATTTGGAACGACTTTGGCAGTAATATTAACGGTTACGAGCTAGATGAAAATGGCACCGCTATTTATGCCGATATTAGCGGTAACGATGCGTCATTTACCTCGAGTAAAAACACCACTGAAGTAAAAGCTCGTTCTATCGGTTTAAATTTAGATTGGCAAATTAATGATACATGGCAAATTGAGCTTGACTACCATGATTCTAAAAACGAAACCGACAATGGCGCAGACAAAGGTCTAGGTAGTGATGGGCAAGTTATTTTAGGTTCTGATCAGCTTGTTAATAAAATTTATGATTACCGCACTGGCGAAGTTCCGCATACGCAAGTTAATTGGAAAAACGGCACGAATGTATTAAGCCCAGGTGAGATTGATTCAAACTTTAGTCAGTTTATTCATTCACCGGGGGAATCAAATATTGAACAACTTCAACTACATGCAAGTTGGATAAATGAAAGTTTTGACATTGGTTTAATTGAAGTTAAGTTTGGTGGTTCGCGCACAGAGCAAAACACCGGTGGTTATGAGGCATGGAGTGGCTTAGTTGGTGGCCCTGGTTTTAATCCTTCTTACACTGAAATTTTCCCAGATGGTATGTTTACACTTCATGATACCTCAGGATTATTAGATCAATTTGCCGGTGGCGGTAGCAATTTACAACCAAACTATTACTACAGCTATGATTTTGACGAAGCCGTAGCAAGACAAATGGCATACTTAACCGCTGATGTAACAGGCGGCGATGCTTATGCACCTAATGCCTATCTTGATGGCATTGACAGTCAAAGCTCGGTTGAGGAAATTACCAACAGTATTTATGTTCAATCACGTTGGGAGTTTGACGTTAGTAATTACTACGTTAAAGTAAACGCAGGTCTTCGCTACGAAGAAACCGATGTAACCAGCTCTGTTCGTCAGCGTGTTGAACAACAAGTTAATTGGATCAGCGCTTCAGAGTGGATCACTCAATATTCAGCAGGTGGCGATGATAACTTCTTAGTGCAAGAAGGCAGTTATGATATTTTACTGCCATCAATTGACTTAAGTGTTGACCTAACTGATGACGTGGTTGCTCGCGTATCATGGGGCAAAACAATGTCGCGTGCACCTTTAGGCGATTTAGCTGGCGGTCGTTCACTAACAGGCAGTCCAAAACCGGGATCACGCGTAGGTAGTCAAGGTAACACGGGGCTATTACCGTTTGAATCAACAAATCTTGATTTATCTTTGGAGTATTACTACGCAGAAGGCAGTTATGCATCTGTAGGTTACTTTAAAAAGGACGTTGATAACTTTATTCAAACCACCATTACCCCAACCACCATTGAAGGCTTATATGATATTTTAAATGGCCCGCGCTATTTACAAGCTGTGAGTGATATTGAGGCACGTGGTGAGCAAGCAACAACCGATGCCATTTTTGCACAAATGCTTGCTAATGGTGATGGTAATGCCAATGGTCAAATTGAACCAAATAGTAACGATCCACTTATTACTTGGAACATTAGCCAACCACAAAATACCGATAGCAAATCAGTCGATGGTTTTGAAGTGGCAGTACAACACTTAATTGGCGAAACAGGCTTTGGTGTCGGTGTTAATGCTACATTTGTCGACGGCGATGTTGAATTTGATACAGACAGCTTAGACCAACAAGCTCCGTTAACGGGCTTAAGTGATTCAGCTAACTTCCAAGCGTTTTACGAAAAAGATGGCTTATCAGTAAAACTGACTTACGCATGGCGCGATTCATACCTTATTGGTGTAGGCCAAGCACAAGGTTCTGCTGATGCACCACCACAATATGCGAAAACATATGGCCAGTGGGATATGAGCGTAAATTATGACGTTAACGAGAATGTGACGGTATTCTTTGAAGGTATAAATCTCAATAATGAAACCGAGCAAGGCTATGGCCGTTACGAAGAGCAGTTCTTATTTGCTCGCCAGTATGGTCCACGCTACGCAGTTGGTGCACGCTATACCTTTTAATAAACCTAAGTAATTAAACAGTCCAGCCGCTCACTGAGCGGCTTTTTTTATAGCTGTTTAATTTTTTCTAATAGCTTATCGGTTGTCCAATCAATAGCGTTATAGGCAATATCGGGCTTATAGTAATCGCCCTTTGCTCTTGCTCTATCAACATACACTTTATTAGGGATAATAACTTTACCTAACCCTGAGGGTAACTCGGCGAGTCGAACATCCATATACAATGAATCAGCACTGCTTGGCGCGCCAAATAACTGAGTGTTTGAAAACTGCTTAAATACATCAATGGCATCAAGACACGCACTTGCACACTGTGGCGGCACAATAACAAAAACCTGTGTTTTAAAGTCACTTACTGGCACTGTAATTTCGCTTTGGTTTGATTTACTTTGCGGCTCTTCGATGTAAAATAGCTTATTGTTTTCAAGTGACTGCGCCATACCTGCAGCTATTTCTTTAAATTCTTTTTGTGCTTTAGGTTGATCTTTCAACACTTCAATTAATGATTTAACATGGTTAGTATTATCTTTTGACGCTCACCACCAAACCCGGCTATTTTGTGAGTAGTTATCCATTTTTTGTTCAACAACTTGCTCACCCCACAACGCTTTTGCAAGCTTTAAGCTCCAATACGACGAGCCACCTTGGTTGTGACGAAGATCTAAAACCACCGTTTTTGCACTGAGTAACTTAGAACGTTGATCAGTCACTTTTTTATACAGGTTATTGTAATCATGAGTTTGCTTATCGTTATTTGCAAAACTGGGCATAGCAATCCACGCTATGTTTTGCGTAGGCCAAGTTAAATCGGTTGTAAGCTCATCCCCATTATAGGCATGTGTTAAATGCTTACTTACACTCTTTGGCCGAACAGACCAATCAAGGGTTTTACTGTAAGTTTGCCCATTGGCTTTTATTACTCTGCTATTGAGCGGCGCAGCTTTCGCTGAAGATAACTGTTATTTAACAGCTATTGTAAACAATGTATCAACCCCTTTATTACAAGGTGTTGCATCAGACATAAGACTAGTAAAAGGGGTTAACCAATTTGAATTAGTATGTACACTAAGTAAAAGTGGTGTATTCACTTTTACTCGCCCTGCACTTAAGAGCTTTTCGTGGCAACAAGATGGCGCATTAAAAGCTCCCTTAAAAACGAATCATGCAGTACAAAATTATTAGCTAATGCTAGGTGAGTTTGATAAGTATGAGCTAGCAAACATGGCTAACTCAGCTATATTAATCCTTTTTAAATAACACCTGTGGATTAACCATTGTTTTCATTTCTAATACATTACCGTTTGGATCTTCAATAAAAAACGTCTCTTGTTCAAATTCATTGCCAACAAAACGACGGTATGGCTTATCTAAATATTCAAGACCTGCGTCTGCAATACGCTTTTTTAATGCTTGAAATTGATCTTCTGATAAGTGAATGCCAAAGTGAGGGACTGCCACCGCGCCCATATCAACATCATGACGTACCGTTGGTAAGCGCTCAACACTTTGATGAAGCGTTAACTCGTTACCCCAAAAATCAATGTCTACCCATCGCCCTGCTTCACTATTGCCCGTTTTACAGCCAAGTACGTCACAATAAAATGTTTTCGCTTTTTCGAGATCACCGGCAGGAATTGCTAGGTGCAAACAGTTGGACATAAATTACCTTTATTAATAACTTTTAACATATGAAATATGCTGCATTATACATAAACTGCAATTTATATAACATTAACAGCATTACTTTTAGTAATTAATTGCATACCACCAAATCTAAAACTAATACTTTATGATGTGTGTGCTATGCCTAAATCCATCTCCTTGAAGTTCATCGCTTTTGTAAACGCGTACAACATTGGCATTATCTATTGTTGTGTCTGCGGCTTTAACTGGCCTCATTGGTTCATTCCATATCCTGCAGATTATAAAAAACATTCTTATGCATCTATTTATACACGTAGTTTTGCCAGTATGTGTTTCACCGTTTTAATTAGCAACTACTGGAAAATTGCTATTATTTCTGCAACTGGCGCTGCGCTCACAACCGCTAAATAAAAGCATTCTAATAAAGAGTAATCCGTTCGCTCTTTGTCGTTTAATAACTAATATAAATATAAATATAAAACTATTAATGACCCTAAACCCAGGGCAAGAGCATGAAAAAAGCCTATGATTTCAATACCTTTTCAAGGTAACCTGTACTGCGCATAGCTTTTTTCTGTTTTGCGGGCATGCCTTTATTAAAGCTTGTTTCTGCTTTTAGCTGAT